>JANTGS010000016.1 GCA_024762795.1 Flavobacteriaceae bacterium
GCGGGATATCCGCAAAAACCTTATTCTCTGGAGACCCGGGATGCATCCGGGGAAGACTTAGATGTATCGTTGTTAGGTATGCCGGAAGAAAGTGACTGGGTGCTAATTTCTCATTACAATGAAAAAACATTTATGAGGAATCCTCTTTCGTATCAACTGTTTGGTGCAATGGGGCATTATTCGATCCGGTGGCGCCTGGTGGATGTAATGCTTAACGGCAGGTATGACGGGATATATTTATTTGCAGAAAAGGTAAAACGAGATAAAAACCGGATCAATATAAATAAACTTAAAAAAAGTGAAATATCAGGAGTAAATCTAACCGGAGGTTATGTTTTTAAAACCGATTATGTAAACAATTATGATAGTTGGCTTTCAGATTATTCTCCTTTCGATCATCCCGACTATAAAACTAAATTTGTTTATTATTATCCTAAATGGGACAAAATTGCCGACGAACAGAAAGATTATCTTAAAAATTCAGTAGATGCTTTTCAAAAAGCGTTACATCAACCAGACTTTGGCACTACCTATTCTAAATATATTGAGGAAACATCTTTTATCGATTATTTTATTGTTAGTGAGGTTTCCCGTAATGTAGACGGTTTTAAAAAAAGCAGATATTATCACAAAGACAGGGATGATATCAATAATTTGATTGTTGCCGGTCCGGTTTGGGATTTTGACTGGGCCTGGAAAAATATTAAGGGTTGTGAAGAGACCAGAAATACTACCGGAGCGGGTTGGTGTTACAAAACAAATGACTGCAGAGTAACCAATACACCCGGATGGTATGTACGTTTGCTTCAGGATGAAACTTTTGCCAATAAGGTACACTGCAGGTATAAAACGCTTAGAGAAGGAGTTTTATCACTCGATTCGATCTATAAAACCATGGATTCCATTTATAAGGTTGTTAAAGAACCTCAAAAAAATCATTTTAAGCGCTGGGATGTTCTTGGTGTTCAAACAGGTGCCCCTGAACTGGAGTCCCCTGCGAAAACCTATGACGAAGAAGTACAGCGTTTAAAAGACTGGATTGCTTCTCGTTTGACCTGGCTTGATCAAAATATGGTAGGATCAGGAGATAATTGTGAGGCTCTTGCAGTGGAAAATATAGATCCGGTAAAGCTTAGACTATTTCCAAATCCTGTTCATACACGTTTGTATATCGAAGCTGTACATCCCTTAAGCAGAATAGAAATATTTGATCAGTTTGGTAAAAAAGTTCTTGATTTTAAAGGAAAAGATCGTTATTCCAATACATTGAAAATTTCAAATTTGTCTCAAGGAATGTATTTTGTCAGAATATCTTTTGATAGAGGAGAAATAATAAAAGTTAAGAAGCTATTGATCGAATAAAAGATATTGTGTTATAAAAATTAGATATGAGAATTTTAAAATTTGTTTATTTGCTAATTATATTGAGTATTTTTTCCTGTGGGAAAGAAACCAATCGTACAGCCTATGCGAAGATAGATCCAGATCATATAAAATGGAATTCAGCTATTGCAACTGCAGCAAACAGCTGGGTTGTTGATTCACCTGTTGAGACCGACAAAATGATAACCCAAAAGGGAATTGATTTTTGGGAGAATCCTGATTCGAAGATCCGGACTTATTTCAGACTTGGTAATGCAGGGGAGATCCATATAGGGGTTAGAGCAAAAGTAGATCATGGAGAATCGGCCATTAAACTGATCTTTAATGGAACCTCAAAGAAAATCACATTAAAAAATACCGAGTTTAAAGACCTCTATGTTGGAACGTACAAAGTGGATACACCCGGTTATTATTTTGTTGAATTACAAGGTGTTGAAAAAAATGATAAAGAATTTGCCGATATAACTGAAGTGCTCATTTCAGGAAAGGCAAGCGAAGGAGAATCACACTTTGTAAACGAAGATATATACTGGGGAAGAAGAGGACCTTCTGTACATTTAGGATATGAAATACCTAAGGAAGCAAAGAATGTAGTGTGGTTTTATAATGAAATGATGATTGAAAAAGGGCAGGATGTTGTAGGCTCTTATTTTATGGCCAATGGTTTTGGAGAAGGGTATTTTGGAATACAGGTTAATTCTGAGACCGAAAGAACAGTTTTATTTTCGGTTTGGAGTCCGTTCAAAACAGACGATCCCAAGAGCATCCCTAATGATCAAAAGATCACTTTACTTAAAAAAGGTAAAGAGGTATTAACTGCAGAATTTGGAAATGAAGGTTCAGGAGGTCAAAGCAGATACCTCTATAACTGGAAAGCCGGAAATAAATATAAATTTTTAGTAAAAGCCATTCCCTCTAAAAATAATTCTACAGATTATACGGCATATTTTTATGCTCCGGAAACAGGAAAATGGAAACTAATAGCCGGTTTTAGAAGGCCTAAAACCTCTACATATCTTACAAAGCTACATTCATTTTTAGAAAATTTTATCCCCTCTATGGGAGATAAGGTAAGAGAAGTAAAATATACCAATCAATGGGTATGCGATTCAGAAGGTAAATGGTTTGAATTGACAAAAGCCAGGTTCACAGCCGATGCAACAGCACGAAAAGGTGCCAGACTGGATTATGCCGGAGGTTCAAAGGGAGATTCTTTTTATTTAAAAAATGACGGTTTTTTCAGCAACAACACAAAGATAAATTCTTTTTTTAGCAGGAAGGCTGGTAATAAACCACCGGAAGTAAATTTATCAGATTTACCCTGATATCTTTTTGAAAAGAATTGTATTAAAATTGCTTATCTAAATTGTATTTTTTCAGATAATTTTCTGAACCTATTTCAGCAGCTTCTTTTTTAAAAACATTAGGCGAACTTCCAAATTCCTTTTTAAAACATTTAGAAAAATATTTTGGATCATTAAACCCGGAAACATAGGCCGCTTCGGCTACATTGTATCCATATTTCCCAATAACAATAGCAGCTTTTTTCAAACGCAGAAACCGAACCAGGTCGATTAAACTTTTACCTGTGATAGCCTGACATTTACGATAGAGAACAGAGTAACTCATGTTTAAAGCTTCTGATAATTCCTCCATTTTAAAATTAGGATTCTCTATCTTATCATTTATTTCCTTTATTAGGTTTTCAAGAAAAATATCATCATTTGATTTGTCGATATTGATTTCTGGATTAGTGATGATCTCTTTTTTATATTTTGAAATAATCTGCTCAGTAGAACTAATAATATTATTAATTTTAAGTAAAAGCTCATTAGTGTTAAAAGGTTTATTAATAAACTCAATTGCCCCGGATTCTAATGCCGAGATCTTTGATCTGGTAGAGTTTTTTGCTGTAAGCAAGACAATAGGAATATGCTTTATTAGTTTATTATTTTGTATCTTTTTGCACATCTCTATTCCATCCATTTCCGGCATCATGATATCGCTTAAAATAAGATCCGGTTGATCATTTTTGGCAGAATTATAGCCTTCTTTTCCGTTCTCGGCTAAAATAACCTTATAAACGGGAGAAAACAGCTCTTTTAAATAATGTAATAATTCTACATTATCTTCAACAATTAGAATTGTCTTGCCGGGTTCGGAAGGAAGATTTTTTTCAATTTCCGGACTTGTTTTCTCAGGGGGAACCGGTTTGACCTTTTCGGTTTGTGTAATGATCTTTTCTTCTTCTAAATAAGCATCTTTTGTAATGGGTAATATAATTGTAAAAGTGGTTCCTTCAACAGGATTTGAATCCACCTCAATTTTACCTCTGTGAAGATCGATCAGTTCTTTTGTCAGTGCTAAACCAATACCGGTACCTTTAGATTTTTTACCTTCCTTAGATTGATAAAACAACGTAAATATATTTTCCATATCATCTTTTGAAATTCCGGGTCCGGAATTTGAAACCGATATTTTGATCGAATTTTTGTGGTTTATCGGAAGTGCAATAAGCCTAATATTACCTTCTTTTGGGGTAAATTTAAATGCATTGGAAAGTAAATTGTAGATAATGTGTTCAAATTTCTCACTATCATACCATATTTCAGAAAGATTTTTCGGGCAATTTATGGAAAAGTCAATATTTTTCAACCGCGCCTGTTCATTGAAAGAAATAGCAATATTATTTAATTCTTTGAATAAATTGTTTTGGCTTACTCTAAGTCTGGTCTTTCCCAGTTCTATATTTCTTACAGAGGTTAATATAAAGACAATCTTCGACAAGCGTTTAACATTGTTGGATATGATTTGCAGCCTTTGTTTTAGTAACAGATTGCCACTTTCGGATTCACGGATAAGCATATCTTCAATCGGGCCCGAGATAAGAGTTAAAGGAGTTTGTATTTCATGAGACATTTTAGCAAAGAAATTCATTTTAAGATCGTGTAATTCCTTTTCATTTTTAGAACTTATTTTTTCTGATATCAGATTCTTTTTTAAATCGTACCAGTTTTTTGTACTTACTGCAATAACTATTAATAATAAAGCGTAACCAAAATAGGCAAAGGGTCTGTTCCAAAAGGGCTGTAAAATAATAACATCAATCTTTTTTGAAGGAATATCCCAAACGTTTTTTTTAGTTCCGGCTTTAACTTCAAAAGTATAATTCCCGGAGGGGATATTTGTGTAGGAAGCAAGCCGTTCATTTTTAACCTCAACCCATTCTTTATCAAATCCTTTTAAACGGTATGAGTAGTGGTAATTATGATTTAACACATTATCAAGTGCAGAAAATCTAAAGGTAAAGGAAGACTCATCAGGTTTTAGTATTATTTTTTTCTGATATTGAATATCTGAATTTATTTGTTTTGGAATAATTGTTTCAGCAGGTTTATTTAAAATATCAATTGAATTTATAAACAGTTTGGCAACAGTACTCTTTTTCTTAATCTCTTTTGGAATAAACCCATTCAAACCATTAATTCCCCCAAAATAAAGGGTTCCATCTTTATCTTTAAAAGCACTTCTCGATATAAAGAGATTGTCTTGAAATCCGTCGGTATCTAAATAATTAACAGCTGTTGAATCTTTAACATTAAAATGAAAAATGCCATGGGTTGAACTTAACCACAGGTTATCTTTATCTTCAACTAAAATGGATTTAAAATTGATATCTTCAAATGCGCTAAAATATTTATAGGTTTTAAAACTGTAATCTTTTGGATTATAGACATGAAGTGTCCCATGTGAATTAATCAGCCACAACAAACCGGATTCATCAAATGACATTGATCTGATACCCGGAATATCATTTTTAAATTTTTCCTGATCGTAATAGTTAATATTCGCGAAATTAGAGTTTGCAATATCAGCCTGATCTTCTTCAAATTTAAAAAGGCCTCCTTTATAATACCCAATCCAGATGGTACCTTGTTGATCTTCAACAATACTTTCGCAAATTTCTCCTCTTAAACCATGGGTATTGTTTTTAAATGAAGCCAGAAGCTTTTTATTGCCGGAATATATATTTAGTGATAAACTTGACCCTACCCATATTCTATTTTTTGAATCGGTAAATACAGTTCTTACATCCTGATTATTCTGGCCTGTTAAATTTTTAATATAGATTCTTTTAAAAATCTTTGTTTTAGAATCATAATGCCATAAACCGTTCTTATAGGTACCCAGCCATAAATTTAGTTGTTCATCTTCGGTAATTGACTGAATATAAAATCCCTTTTTCAGATCATTTCCCGAAAGGAATTGTTTTCTTTTATTTGCCTGAGTATCAATTCTGGTGATACCACTTCCATCAGTTCCAATCCATAATATACCTTTTTTGCTTTTATAAATCGATAATACTTTAGTAGGCGTATTATTTTCTGTGCCTTCGTAATATTGAAGTGTATTGTTGATCTCCGGTAAAACATGAATTCCTGCATAATTGGTCAAAACCCATATATTTCTGTTAGAATCCTCATACACATCAATTACAGTATTACTGCTCAGCGAAAAATTATTGGTAACGTTATGAACAAATAATTGTATCTTACCGTTGTTGGTGTCAACCCTGTAGAGTCCTCCACCATCAGTACCGGCCCAAAGATAGCCCTTACTATCGCAAAACAATTTTATAAATAATTCACTTTTAATATTATAAAGAGGATCTTTGAATAGGTTGTCTTGTACAAATTGTTTTTGAGTTATATCGTAAGCAAAAAGACCGAATACTTCTGAACCGATCCATAATTTATTTGAATGGTCTAATTCTAATTGAAGAAGTCCGGGGTAATCAGAATAGGGGCCTCGTAAAGATTTAAGCTCATTCTTCAGGGGAGAATATTGAAAGATCTTTCCTTTATCTGTACTTATAAAGAGTTTTTTGTCTTTAGTTTCAACAAGATCTAATATTTCTAAAGAATTTTGTGATATATCAGGAATTGTAGTGATTAATTCCAGTTGGTCCGTATTGTAATTATACTTGTAGATCTTGCCACTTTCTGTACCCAGGATGGTGGATTGATTATTGGTATATACCAATTTGATCTTCTTTCCTTTGGTGGTTTCCAGTATATTAAAATTCCCAAGAGTATCACAAACAGATACTTGTCCGTTCTTTGAAGTAATCCAGATATTATCTTTAAAATCCTTGGCAAGCCCTGTGATCTGGTCGTCGGATTCAAATTGATCAAAAATGTCATCTATAGGTATGTGCATAAAATTATACCCGTCATATTTGGCGATTCCTTTGCTGTATCTCATCCAGATATAGCCGCTATGATCCTCTATAATTTCATCAACACTAAGGGTTTTATCATTAAAATCAGGCTGAATTTTAAAGAATTTAGAATGTTCCTGGCCAAATAAACCATAAGTATTCAGAAGAATTATGATCAAAAAAAGAATTGTTCTTCCAGGGCTATGGATCTTATAAGATGATTTTATGGTATAAAAATTTAGCATTGAATTCTTTGAATAAGTTAATAGCTCCCCAATAAAAATTTGGGCTCAAATATAAGAACAAAAGGCTTTAATCACACTTAATTGGTTTAATTTAAATTTTAAGAGGTGTAAAAATTGATCAAAAAAGGGGAAATTTTTAAAGTTTCACCGAATTTCAGTAAATTACCACTACTTCGCCCAAATATTCGACATCATTCTTAATCCTAATTTACAACTTTGACAGACTAATACTAAATATATTTTATGGACTCAAGAAGAAATTTTATTAAGAAAGCTGCTCTGGCCGGTGCCGGAATTTCCTTAATGCCCAATATGACATTCGGAAATAATAAATTATTTAAAAGTAAAGATAAGTTAAATGTCGGTATGATCGGTGTTGGCTTACGTGGTACGAATCATCTTAACAATGTTTTACTGAGAGGTGATGTAAATGTAACAGCTATATGTGATGTTGATCAGAACAGAATAAACATAGCCTTAGATCTAATTAACAAAAACGGACAGAAAAAACCGCAGGTTTTTGGAAGTAATGATTATGATTACAGAAATCTTTTAGATTTAAAAGAGGTTGATGCGGTAATTATCGCTACTCCATGGTTATGGCATACAAGAATGACTGTTGATGCGATGAAAGCCGGAAAATATGCCGGTGTTGAAGTATCTGCAGCCAATACGATGGAAGAATGCTGGGATCTGGTAAATGTACACGAATCTACCGGAACACATATGATGATCCTTGAAAATGTAAATTACAGAAGAGATGTGCTGGCAGTACTCAATATGGTTAGACAAAACATTTTTGGAGAACTGGATCATTTCAGATGTGGATATCAGCACGATCTGAGAGGTGTTAAGTTTAACGATGGTAAAACAGCTTACGGAAAAGGAGTTGAGTTTGGAAAGAACGGAATTTCAGAAGCAAGATGGAGAACACAACATTCATTGCTGAGAAATGCCGATGTTTATCCTACTCATGGTATTGGTCCGATAGCGGTTATGGATAATATCAATCGCGGTAACCGTTTTATCTCGCTTACTTCTCATGCTACCAAGAGTCGCGGACTTCACAATTATATTGTGGAAAACGGAGGGGAAAACCATCCCAATGCCAAGTTAAGATTTAAACTGGGAGATATTGTAACCAGTACCATTGAAACTGCCGGAGGAGAAACCATCATCGTTACCCATGATACCAATTTGCCAAGGCCTTATTCTTTAGGCTTTAGAGTTCAGGGTACCAAAGGACTCTGGGAAAAAGACGGCGACAGAATTTATATTGAAGGAAAATCTAAACCACATCACTGGGATAGCTCTAAAGAATGGCTTGACAAATACGACCATCCGTTATGGAAAAAATTCGGTAAACAAGCCACCGGAGCAGGACACGGTGGAATGGACTTTTTTGTAATCAATGCTTTTGTTGAATCGGCCAAGCAGAATATAGCACCCCCACTGGATGCTTATGATGCAGCTGCATGGAGTGCGATTACACCTTTATCTGAAGATTCAATCGCAAACAATGGTGAGCCCCAGGATTTCCCTGATTTTACAAGAGGAAATTGGATCAAAAGAAAACCTTATAACTGGATGAAAGATACCTATTAAAACTGGGTATCTGTCTATTAAATCATGCTTAGCTCTAATGTGCGAGATCGGGGCATAAGATAAATTTGGCCTAAGAATAACGAGGTATTTAAGGATTCGAATTTATAATAAAAAGAGATCGGATATTAGAGCTAAGCGCTAAATATCAATAATCAAGAGCTGGATTACAACTCAATAAATTTTAATATTAATTCAAAGAAATTTTTTATGAAAAACAGAATTTCAAATCTTTTACTGGTTTTTATATTTGGGTTTACATTTTCAATGTATGCTCAGAATAAAACAGTTACAGGTACAGTTACAGATGCTGCTGATGGAAGTGTTTTACCGGGTGCGACTATAATCGTTAAGGGTACAACTACAGGAGTAACATCAGATTTTGATGGAAACTTTACAATAACTGTTGACGAAAATGATATCTTAGTAATAACTTTTATGGGGTATTATGATCAGGAAGTTAGTGTACAGGGTAAAAGTGTTGTGAATATTCAACTGGAGGTAAATAAAAACCTCCTGGATGAGGTAGTAGTGGTAGCTTATGGTACCCAGAAGAGAGAAGCAGTAACCAGTTCGGTTGCAACAATTAAATCTGATAAGCTGGTCAATTTAACAGAGCCCAATGTGTCATCGATGCTGGAGGGTAAAGTTTCAGGGGTACAGGTTTCTGCAAGTGCAGGTGCTCCGGGTTCAGAGCCTGCAGTTTTAATACGGGGTATGGCCTCTTTAAATGGCAATATAACACCTCTCTGGGTAGTGGACGGGGTTATTCAGCACGGAACACCGGTTGTAAATCCTAATGACATTCAATCTGTATCAGTGTTAAAAGATGCTTCAGCAACTTCACTATATGGATCCCGTGGAGCCAATGGTGTGATTATTATCACAACAAAAAGAGCAAAATCAGGGTTTGATGAATTATCTTTTACATTGAAATCCGGTATCAATCAATTTAACTCAGGTAATTTCAAAGTAATGAATTCACAGCAGTTGTATGACTACCATGCTTTGATGGGAAATACTCAGGAATGGTATACTCCTGATCTGCTTAACAGAGATTTCAATTGGATTGAAAATGCAACACAGGCTGCTTTGGTTCAGGATTATAATGTTTCTTATACTTCAAATACTGAAAAAGTAAATACTTATATTGGAGGTGGATACTATAATGAAGAAGGAACAATAAAAGGTTCAGATTTTGACCGTTATACATTTAGAATGAACTTAGATTATAAAGTAAATGAACGTTTGACTTTAAAACCTAAAGTGTCTTTTAGTTTTGATAACAGATATAGTGCCGAACACAACAGGTATGCCATGTATACAAATCTTCCTTGGGACCTTCCTTTTGATGAAGAAGGAAATGTGGTGAAGGCTCAGGATTCTAACGACTGGATAGGTAGAGATCAGTCTAACTATTACTACGATCTGCAATGGAATTATGGAAAAAGTAAAACTTTTAACATGAGTTTTAATGGAGATTTTGAGTTTAAGATATTAGATGACCTTAAGTTTATTTCAACAAATAACTTTACATTATATAATTCTAATGGTATGTCTTATTCAGACCCACTTTCTGTTTCAGGTGAAGCAACTAACGGAAGTTTGTCAAATTCTACAGCCAGAAGATTTACAAGATTAACTACACAAATGTTAAATTATTCTAAAGAATTTGAAAATCAAACTATTACAGCTATATTAGGATATGAATATAATGATTATGTATATGAAAGTATGGGGGCTGTAGGTATAGGTTTAATAGGTGGAGGTACAATTCTCGATGTAACCTCTGAACCAAAATCTATCTCAGGAACCAAAAATGATTATGCTATGCAATCAGTATTTTTTAACATAGACTATTCTTATAAAAACCGTTATTTTGCTAAAGGATCTATTCGTAGAGACGGGGCTTCCAATTTTGGTATAGATAACCAATACGGTACATTCTTTTCTTTAGGAGCCGGTTGGAATATCCATAATGAAGATTTTTTTAATACTGATTGGGTAAACGTTTTAAAATTGAGAGCCAGTTACGGATCTGTTGGAAATAGACCGGGTTCACTATATCCGTATCAAAGTACGTATTCTGCGAGTACACAATATGATGCAATTCCTGCAGCTACGCTTTCTCAATATGGAAATTCTGATCTATCCTGGGAAAAATCTTATGAAACCAACATAGCTATTGATACCAGATTCTTTGATAGAATTAGTGCAACATTTGAGTTTTATAATAAAAACACATCCGACCTGCTGTATTATGTAGACCTTCCGGCTATTTCCGGATTTAACGGATATTGGGAAAATGTTGGAGGATTGAAAAATACAGGTTTTGAATTCTTTATGTCCGCCGATCTTTTTAAAGGAGATGGTTTTAACTGGAATCTCGGATTTAATATTGGGGTAAATAAAAATGAGATTACTGAATTATTTGAAGACCAGACAGAGATTCCAAGAGGAAATAAGATATTCAAGATTGGGGAAGATATGAACTCCTGGTATATGCGAAAATGGGCCGGGGTACATCCCGGAAATGGTACCCCCTTGTGGGAAGTTGTAGATAGTGAAACAGGGGAGATCTCTTACACCGGTAATTACAACGAAGCAACCAAACAACTGGTGGGTAGTGGAACACCTGATTATATAGGTGGTTTTACATCGAATATGAGATTTAAAGGTTTTACTTTGGATGCCTTATTTAGTTTTGTAAAAGGAGGTGAGATCTATAATAGCTCTCGTGCATTATATGATTCTGATGGTTTATACCCTACTTTTAACCAGCAAATACTAAATGATAGCTGGTCAAGATGGGAAAAGCCCGGAGATATTGCTTCTCATCCACGTGCTGTATATGGTGGTAATAACAATTCAAATAAAACCTCTTCTCGTTATCTCGAAGACAGAAGTTATCTAAAACTTAAGAATATCACATTAGGATATGATATTCCTTTTAATTCAGACAAATCAATTATAAATAAAGCTCATATTTATTTTTCAGGTGAAAACCTGTTAACGTTTACAAATTATTCAGGGATGGATCCCGAAGTAGGGGGCTTAAGTGGGTCAACAAATAATTCTTATCCTGTACCCAAAAGATTTGTTTTCGGACTAAATTTTTCTTTCTAACAATATAAAAAATATACAAATGAAAAAAATAATAGCATTATTTACATTGATAGGATTAGTAACTATTTCCTGTGATATAGTAAGGAATCCGTATGATGAAATTGCGGTAAGTACTCTTTTTGAAAGTGAAGGGGCACTGCAAACCGCTACATTAGGAAATTATGCCTTATTAAAAGGTAAAAACGGTATAGGGGGTTGGAATGATCAATTACACAGATTAACAGAATATCCCGGAGATAATGTATCCCTGAGTGGAAGTACAAGTGACCCGTTAAATTTTATTTATAATTACCGGGCAATTACAACCAACGGAAGGGTTGCCGATTTTTGGAATGACTCATATAAAGCTATTGTAGGCTGTAATGTAGTTATTGAATCGGCTGAGGAAGGAGTTTCTGATAATTTAGATCAGCTTTTAGGTGAAAATTACTATTTAAGAGCATTAGTGTATTTTCAAATGGGAAATGTTTTTGGCCGTCCTTATAATCAAGGAACCTCCAATTTATCAGTTCCTTTAAAATTAACCTCTGATGTAAATGATATTCCTAACCGTAATACAGTTGGTGAGGTTTATGATCAGGTGATCAGTGATTTATTAAAGGCAGAAATGCTGATGAATGAGAATAAAACTGCAACCTTTGCAACAAAAGAAGCCGCTCAGGCATTGCTCTCAAGAGTATATCTGTATATGGAGGATAACGAAAATGCTGAAATATATGCAGATAAAGTGATTAATTCCGGAAGGTATAAATTATTAACAACAGAACAATTCAAGCAATTGAACTATTTAAATCCAAAAGAAAGTTCAGAAGCAATATTCAGCATAACCTTAAATAAAGATGCCGATCTTCCGGGTCAGTGGGACGATTGGTGGACCGTAGGTTCATTATATGCCACTATTGATGGAAGCGGATGGGGTGAGATGTACGCTTCAAGTACTTATCTTGACTTGATAAATCAAAATGAAAATGATGCCAGAAAATCCTTTATCAGTGCTCAATATGTTGAAGAAAATCCGGCAGACAGAAAGCCCTGGGTTTACTGGGTTGATAGTGATTATGTTTATCAAACAAGACTGACTACAGATAGTGGAGGAAAGACAACTTTTGAAGATAATGGAACAACCTATACTGTAGAAGAAGAAGTTGTAAATGGAAAAACAAAATATTTCTTTCAGAACGGGGCAGGAAAACAATATGTGAATAAAGGTTTTGAAATGAAAAAACGTAATGGTTTCCCTAAATGGTTTATTATGAAAGCATCTCTTCAGGAAGGGGATGTACATTTATGGTCTCCTACCGTTTCAAGATTAGCTGAAATGTATCTTAATAAAGCCGAATCATTTGCCAAAAGGGGAATGGACCAACAGGCCATTGATCAGGTTAATATTATTAGAGAAAGAGCAGGAATACCTACCTACTCAATAGAAACTATACCAGAAGGTAAATCAGTTCTCGATATAGTTCTAGAAGAACGCAGATTAGAATTTGCCTTTGAAGGGCATCGTAAATTTGATGTATTCAGAAATGGAGAAACAATGAATAGAAGATATCCTGGTGGACATTTATGGGGTGCTAATCCTTTTTACGAGATCCCTGCAAATCATAACAGAGTTGTTGAATTTCTGCCTGAAAAGCAAATTATTTTGCAACCCGGCTTAATTCAAAATCCTTAAATATAGCTAATTGAAAGCCCTTTCAAGGGCTTTCAATTGTACTCGATTAATTTCTTGAACTACTTATATATTATTTGGTAATAGATCAACTCAAGATATAATAAAAATACTCAATAAGGTAGTAATCAAAAGTCTTAGAATTAATCGGTGCATCCAGCAAATGAAAAATATTAATAAAAAATATACAAAATTATGAATACCATTAAAGCTTATAAAAGAATAAACATTGTTGTTTTTTTGACCTTTTTACTATTGACAACAATATCTTGTGAGGTTGAAGTTGTAACTCCGGATCCGGATCTACTTCCTCCTGTAGCCCTTGACCGTACAGGATGGCAAATCATTGACTACAGCAGTCAGGAAGATCATGATGGTGAAGGGCCATATCCAAACGGAAGATGTGACGCTATACTTGACGGAAATCCTGATACATTCTGGCACTCTTGTTGGGAAGGTTGCTCACCAACTTTGCCTCATTATATTGTGGTTGATATGTTAAATGAATCTGAAGTAAATGGTTTTTACCTCTTGCAAAGGCAATCGCTTAGCCGAAATATTGAAACCTGTGAAATACTGATCAGTAGCGACAATCAAAACTGGGAATCTTTGGGTGATTTTAATTTGGAAAAGACTAAAGATCAGCAAGTTCTTACTTTACCAGAAACCAAGACATTCAGGTATTTTAAATTTGTGGTTAAAACTGTTTTTGATGGCACAAATAATGCTGCATTGGCAGAACTTTCACCCTTTGTTTAAAACTACTGAATTTGTTTTATCCTTAAACTTTTACAGTTGATAGTTGTTAAAATGATAAAAAAAATCAAGATTTTTAGAAGTGCAGGTATTATTCTCTTTTTATTATTTGGGATTGCCTGTAGTAGTGGATGTGATGAAGATCTGACTCAAAAATCTCAAGATACTTTATCTGATATTGATTTTGTGGTTTCTGTACCCTGTGAAGGGAATAGCTGGGTATATAACAACCTGAATTCTACCAATAATATTGTTAAAGAAGGCGGGATAATGAACTGGTCTAATCCAAGTGATAAGATCAGAACCTATTTTTATGCCGAATCTACAGGAAATATTGAAGTAGGAATAAAAGCAAAATTCAATGGTACAACTAAGTTGAAAGTAACTTTGGGAGACGAAATGAAAGAGGTTACATTTAATGCCTCTGAACAACTTAAAGAATATCCAGTTGGTAGTTTTTCGGTTCATCAGAAAGGATATCATTATATTGAACTGGAAGGCCTTCAAAGGGAGGGTTCTTCTTTTGGAGAGATCTCAAATATATTGCTGGGAGATCAGCAATGGAGATCAAAGATAACTTATATCGATAAAGATTGGTTCTATTGGGGAAGAAGAGGGCCCTCTGTACATTTAAAATTTGATGAACCTGTAAATAAAAATATTGTCTGGTTCTATAATGAGATAACTATTCCTGAGGGAAGTGATCCGGTTGGTTCTTATTTTATGGCGAATGGTTTTTCTTCGGGTTATTTTGGTATCCAGGTAAATTCGGAAACAGAAAGGCGTGTTCTTTTTTCTGTATGGAGTGCTTATGATACCCAAAACCCAAATCAGATTCCGGAAAAATATAAGGTTAAACCACTTGGTCATGGAGAAGATGTCAGAGTGGGAGAATTTGGTAATGAAGGCTCCGGTGCACAAAGTTACATGCTTTTTAACTGGAAAGCAGGAACGACTTATCGCTTTTTATTAAAAGGTGAATCTTTAGAAGATAATTCTATCGATTACACGGCTTATTTTTATGCTCCTGAGTTAGGAAAGTGGAAATTGATAGCCAGTTTCAGAAGACCATATCCAAAAAGTAAACATCTAACGGATTTATATTCATTTTTAGAGAATTTTGAACCTTCTGCAGGTGACATTTCAAGAAAAGTAAATTATTCAAATCAGTGGGTGTATGCAACTGATGGAAATTGGCATGAAATCACTTCCGCAAAATTTACTATAGATAATACAGGAGCCAGTGGAATTCGATTAGATTATGACGGAGGAGTTAAAGGAAATAATTTTTACCTGAGAAATTGCGGTTTTTTTAAAGATAATCAAAGTCCGGATTTAAATTTTTCCAGAACTTCAGCAGGAATTCCACCTGATGTTGATTTTACTCAATTGGAAGTTCCTACTCTTCAGGAGGATTCGGGTGCCTTGTTGTTAGATAGATCAAACTGGTCAATATCATCTTATAGTACGCAGGAAGATCAAGGTGGTGAAGGGGATACAGGAAGGGCTAAAGATGTTTTAGATTGTAAACTTGATACCTACTGGCATTCCTGCTGGTCAGGATGTACAGCGGTACCACCCCACTCAATAGTTGTAGATATGAAGCAGATACAGAAAGTTGACGGATTTAGGTTTAATCAAAGGCAAAGTCTCTCCAGGGCCGTAAAATCTATCGAATTACAAATCAGTAATGATAATAAGAACTGGGAAAGTTTGGGTGAATTTAATCTGCAGAATTCAATTCATAATCAGGATATTGATTTGGGCAATTCAAAAGAATTCAGGTATTTTAAGTTTATTGCCAGGTCTGCATATGACGGAACAGATCATGCAGCAATGGCAGAAATAGCTCCTTATACCTTAGATTGATGATAAAATAAATTGTACAAACAAAAGTAAATTGAATACAAAAATATTAGTCATAGGAGCCTGCGGGCAAATAGGTACAGAACTTACTGCAAAACTCAGATTGCAGTTGGGTAAAGATGCGGTAATAGCATCTGATATCAAAGAAGGTACGGACGAGTTTATGAATTCTGGTCCTTTCGAATTTATCAATGCCATGGATAAAGGAGAAATCCTTGAGGCTGTTGAAAAACATCATATTACTGATGTTTACCTGATGTCAGCAATGTTATCAGCCACAGCTGAAAAATATCCCTCAAAAGGATGGGATCTTAATATGGCCTCTCTTTTAAACGTTTTGGAAATAGCTAAAGCAAAGAAAATAAAGAAAGTATTTTGGCCAAGTTCAATAGCTGTATTCGGTCCAACAACACCAAAAAAAGATACACCTCAGACAACAATAATGGAGCCTTCAACCGTTTATGGAATAAGTAAGCAGGCAGGCGAACGTTGGTGTGAATATTATTTTAATAATTATGGAGTGGATGTTAGAAGTTTAAGATATCCCGGAATAATAAGCTGGAAAACCAATCCCGGAGGAGGAACAACCGACTATGCAATTGAAATCTTTCACGAAGCATTACGGCATAAAAAATATTGTTCATTTTTATCAGCAGAAACAAGACTTCCCATGATGTATATGGATGATGCAGTTGAGGCAACAATACAAATTATGAATGCACCCGGATCTGAAATCAAAATTCGTTCTTCATATAATATTGCTGCTATGAGCTTTACTCCTGAGGTTATTTCTGAAAAAATAAAAGGATATATACCAGAATTTGAAATTACTTATAAGCCTGATTCCAGGCAGTCAATTGCAAGTAATTGGCCGCAAAGTATTGATGATACAGAAGCCAGAAAAGATTGGAACTGGAGTCATCAATTTAATCTGGAAAAAATGGTGGAAAGGATGATTTATAGTTTGAGTAATAAATATAAACTAATGGAGCCGGAGCTAAATTATTGAGCTTTAATATAATGGTCAAATAGATCTGGTAACAGGGGTTGGTCTGTACAGATAAAAATGATCCGGTTTAAAATTAAGTTTATTAAGATAATTTTTTGAGTTCATTATTTTGAGTTAATATTTGGAAGGGGCAGGGTTTTAACTTTGCCCTTTTTAAAAGAAGAATTACTCATTTATATTTCTTTGTTATTGTAAAAGAAATAGTTGAATTCGGTTTTTTAAAACAGATAGTGGTGAAGTTATAGGAAAAGAAGCAAAAATTTTAAACAGGTCAATTTGGATGATACAATTACAGGAAAAGCTTATTTTAATACAAAGATATATAATGTCAATGGATTGTCAGGTTTCAGAATTAATTTGGCTTATTAATAAACAAAGCTGATGATCAAGAATAATCCTAATTCAGAAAGTATTACTATTCCCTTAATGATCATTGCCGGACTATTTTTTATTTTTGGTTTTGTTATCTGGATCAATGGGGCATTGATCCCATTGATGACAACATTCCATGAGCTTACCCGGTCTCAGTCTTATCTGGTAGCTTCAACACCTTACATTTCTTTTGTGATAATGGCCTTACCTTCATCATGGATCCTTGGTAGAATTGGGTACAGAAAAGGGATGTCATTGGGCCTTTTTATTATGGCTCTGGGAGCATTGTTTTTTATACCGGCTGCATTGGCAGGAACCTATGGGGTTTTTTTATCAGGAATATTTATTCAGAGTGCCGGTATGACCCTGCTTCAGACTGCTGCCAATCCATATATTACCATGTTGGGGCCCATTGAGAGTGGAGCTAAGAGAATTGCAATCATGGGGATGGCAAATAAAACAGCGGGTGCTTTAGCTTCTTTGATCTTTGGCACCTTGCTTTTATCAGGAATTGATCCTATGAAAGAACAATTACAAACAGCAGCCGAAGCAGAAAGAACAGTTTTATTAAATTCTATGGACGATAGTGTTTTTATTCTGTATCTGGTAATGGCCTTTGTTTTGTTTCTGTTAAGTCTTCTTATACGTGAAGCACCCCTGCCACATGTTGAGCCCGAAGCAGATAAACAGATTTTTGATGATGAGAATCCGAAGGTAAGTATCTTTCAGTTTCCACATCTATGGTTTGGGATATTGACCCTTTTTGTGTCTGTGGGTGCCGAAGTCATTGCAGGTGATTCAATCATCGCTTACGGAAATGCATTAGGTTTATCTCCCGAAAAGGCCGGATTTTTTACAACGATGACGTTTATGGCTGTGCTTATAACCTATGCTTTCGGAGTAGTATTAATACCCAAATACATCCGGCAGAGAACAGCACTTACTTTTAGTGCAGTACTCGGGATAATTTTTACTTTGTGTATTCTTTTTACTACAGGATTTACTTCGGTAGTCTTTGCGGCTGCATTGGGAATTGCAAACGCACTTGTTTGGCCGGCTGTTTGGCCGCTAAGCTTACAGGGATTAGGAAGGTTTACTAAAACTGCTTCGGCTTTGCTGATTATGGCAATTTCAGGTGGAGCCATAATTCCTTCTTTATTTCGAAGCCTGGTTGATGATAATAAATACTATCTGATGTTTGAAGGGATCAATGAAGCTGAGGCATTGTCAAGAGCTTCAACGAACAGTTACTGGATACTTTTACCCTGTTACATCATTATACTCTTTTTTGCCGTTTGGGGATATAAAATAAATCAGTGGAAAATAAGCGGGTATTTTCATATCGAAGCTCTCGCACGCTAATTAACTGAAAAAGACGGTCAGCATTCTTCTTTAAGGAAAAATCTTTTATATCTGTGGATGATTTCTTGTTTATAACAGATTTACTGTATAAATTTGGTTGACTATATAAAATTATAAATTCATGAAAGAAATAACACACGATGCACAAAAATTCTTTGATCTTAGAGATTTTATTTTAAATGTAGAATCATATGAAGACGCGGTAGAGAGTTTTAAGTGGCCAAGGATCACCAAATTTAACTGGGCTCTGGATGTTTTTGATGTTATAGCCGAAGGAAATACAAAACCGGCTTTGATCTTTTCTGATGTTGACGGCGGAGAAGAAATTGTAACCTATGACGAGATGATGAAATGTTCAAATCGCGTTGCAAACCTACTCAACGATATTGGATTATCAAAAGGAGACCGGGTCATGCTTATGATGGATGCCTCAGTTGAGATCTATGTGTTATTTCTGGGGATCATGAAAGCAGGAGGGGTTATTATTCCCGCATCGACACTTTTATCTCCTAAAGATGTGTCAGACAGGATTATTCGTGGAGATGTCAAATTTGTAGCAGCACATAATAAGTATGTTGAACGTGTTGACGAGGCCGGGGAGGCGCTGTACAGATTAAAAGGTCTGATCTGTATTAAACCTGATCATGAAGATTGTGAATGTGAGACCAAAGAGAATATTCCCTGCTGGATCGATTATAATGATCATTTAAAATATGATGAAGTATTTGAAAGTAATTTTATCACTTTCTCATCCGACACATTGTTTATGTTCTTTACTTCCGGAACCACTTCAAAACCCAAACTGGTTATGCATCCGCATCATTATCCTTTGGGTCATCTGACTACCATGTACTGGCTCGATCTTAAACCTGATGATGTTCACTACAATATCAGTTCTCCCGGATGGGCAAAATTTATATGGAGTAGTTTTCTGGCTCCCTGGAATGCAGGATGTACTGCTTTTACACTTAAATACAATCAGTTCGATCCTGATCAGGTTCTGGATGCCATGGAGAAATACAAGATAACCAGTTTATGTGCTCCGTTAAGTGTTTGGAAACTTTTTGGAAACAGAGATTTTTCTAAATATAATTTCTCCCTAAAAAAAATGGTCAGTGCCGGAGAACCTGTTAATCCAGAGATCAGTAAAATGGCAAAAGACCTTACCGGAATAGAATTAAGGGAAGGATACGGACAAACAGAAACAACGGCAATGGTGGGTACTTTTCCCGGTATGAAAATCAAACCGGGTTCTATAGGGAAAGTAGCTCCCGGTTACGAAGTTAAGATACTCAATGCAAGGCTTGATGAGGTCAAACCCGGAGAAGATGGCCAGATCTGTTGTGCTACCTATCCAACAAAACCACTGGGATTACTTACTTCTTATGAAGATGCCAACAGGAATAAGGATATTTTTAAAGGAGGCTGGTACCTTACCGGAGATACTGCTTTTATGGATGAGGAGGGTTATATCAATTTTGTAGGTCGTGTGGATGATGTATTCAAGAGCCTGGATTATCGTATCAGTCCTTTCGAAGTGGAAAGTGAGATCATTGAAAATCAGGCCATTCTTGAAGTTGGGGTTATTCCTACAGTTGATATAAAAGATCGGATTGTTCCCAAAGCATTTATTGTTTTAAATCAGGAATATACCCCCAACCGTAAAATGGCGCTTGAACTTTTCCGTTTTATCCGGGATCATATAGCACCTTATAAACGACCTCGATCTATTGAATTTATGGATGAATTTCCAAAGACCATCAGTTCTAAAGTGATGAGAAAGGATTTGAGGGCTTATGACGAAATGTTGAAAAAGGAAGGAAAAACCGGTGAATTTGAATTCTTTGAATCGGATTTTGCAAAAGAACTTAACCTTCGTAGAAGAAAATAATTATAAAGAAAAGGGATTTGAATAAAGATCCCTTTTTTTAGTGCATGTTTATTTTGGATACAGATAAGTAAGATTTATATATTCTAAAACCGATATTTCATGGGTATATTTGCTTTACAATAGACAGAAGCATCACTTCTTTTTAAAAAATGAATAAAATTTGAAAATAGCACTTTCCATTCCGTGTTTTATCGATCAGTTCTATCCGCAGGTAGGAGTTGCGGCTGTGGAACTTCTTGAAAAACTGAATATTGATTTTGAAGTTCCAAAAAATCAAACCTGTTGCGGACAGCCCATGGCAAATTCGGGCTATGAGAATGAGGCCATAAAAACCTACCATCATTTTGTCAATCTTTTTAAAGATTATGATAAAACCGTGATGATCTCAGGAAGCTGTACCCATCATGTACAACACAATTACACCCATATTGAACAAACAAATGAGGTGAAGAATGTCCGTAATAATATTGAGGATATCAGTCAGTTTCTTTTAAATCATTATATCGATGAGATCGGTCCGGTACATTTTCCACACAGGATAGCTTTACATACCGGGTGTCATAGTTTGCGCGGACAGCGTTTCGGGACTTCTTCTGAATTGGTAACAGAAAAAAAGACAGGCCTGGAAGGTATGTTAAAACATGTTACAGGTGTTGAGCTTGTTCCTTTAAGCCGGCCAAATGAGTGCTGTGGTTTTGGAGGAACCTTTTCAGTGGTACATGAGGCCATTTCCATAAAAATGGGTAGAGATAAACTCAATGATGTTCAGGATAAGGAAATAGAATATCTTATCAGTAACGATATGTCCTGTTTGATGCATCTGGAAGGAATCATTAAAAAAGAACACCGAAATATCAAGGTGGCCCATATTTTAGAACTCTTAAACGGTAGTATAAAATGAGAGGATCTATAAAAGATAACAGCGAGGTATTCCTTAAAAATGAAGAAAGGACCAACTGGCATGATAAAGCCTTATGGTTTGTCAGGGAAAAGCGTGATCTGGCTGCGAAATCGATACCAGAATGGGAGCAGTTAAGAGAAAAAGCAAGCGCTGTTAAAATGCATACACTTTCAAATTTAGACCAGTATTTGATCGAATTTGAAGAAAATGCCTTAAAAAATGGTGTAAAGGTTCACTGGGCTAAAGATGGTGAAGAGCACAACAGGATCATTGAAGAGATCTTACAGAGCCATCAGGTAAAAAAGGTGGTAAAAAGTAAGTCGATGCTGACCGAAGAATGTCATCTGAATCCGCATCTGGAATCCAAAGGGATCGAGGTGATCGACACCGATCTTGGAGAACGGATCATTCAGTTGAAAAAAGAACCTCCCAGTCATATTGTAATGCCGGCAATTCATTTAAAGAAAGAAGAAGTAAGTGAACTTTTTCATGAAAAATGGAATACGGAAAAGGGTAATAATGATCCGGTCTATTTAACCTATCAGGCCCGCCTGTCTCTGCGGAAAGATTTTTTAACGGCGGATGCGGCAATAACCGGTGTAAATTTCGCTGTAGCGGAAACCGGGGAAGTGGTGGTTTGCACCAATGAAGGTAATGCCGATGTGGGAACCCATATTGCTCCTTTGCAGATTCACTCGATGGGTATAGAGAAACTTATTCCTCAAAGGGAACATCTGGGCATCTTTACACGAATGCTTGCCAGAAGCGCTACCGGGCAACCTGTTACCGTTTATACTTCTCATTTCAGGAAGCCAAAAAAAGAAGGTGAAATGCATATCGTTTTGGTAGATAATAAGCGTTCTGAACGACTTTCGAAGGAGAAATACTGGACATCGCTTAAATGTATCCGTTGTGGTGCCTGTATGAATACCTGTCCGATCTACCGGAGAAGTGGAGGCCACAGTTATGAGGCTACCATTCCGGGTCCAATAGGATCAATACTGGCTCCGAACCTTGATACCGAAAAGTATTCCGATCTGCCTTTTGCTTCCACACTTTGCGGATCCTGTAGTGATGTTTGTCCGGTAAAGATCAATATTCATGAACAATTGTTTTTCTGGCGTCAGGATATAGGCAGGAGTAATGTATTGCCAAAAAGTAAAAAAATTTCCATGAAGATCATGGCGGGTGTTTTAGGAAATCCGGCGGTGTATAAGATGTTCGGTAAAATGATGCGGATTTCATTAAAACTATTGCCCTCGTCTATTTTTGAGAATAAATTGAATACCTGGGCAAAGAACAGAAAAATGATGGAAGCTCCAAAAGAAAGTTTTCAGGAATGGTACCAAAAAAGAAAAAAATGAGCCGGAAAGAGATCTTAGAAAATATTGCAAGAAATAAACCTTCCGGGGAATATAAATTACCTGATCTTACCATCAGACCACAGGAAGGTAAAGTTGATGAATTGTTTGAGGAAATGATGCCAAAGGTTAGTGCTAAATTTGAAAAAGCAAAAGATTATTCTGCTGTTGCAGAAATAATTAGGAAGCATTTTCCCGGAGATATTCGCATTGTAAACCTTATTGAAAAAGTAAAAATTCCGGGTATCAATGTTTCAAAACTGAAAAATATCAAAGAACTTAACCTCCTCGATCTTGCCATCATCAAAGGAGATCTGGCTGTGGCTGAAAACGGAGCGATCTGGGTTTCTGATCAAAATCTACCACACAGAATTCTTCCCTTTATCTGTGAAAATCTGATCTTGGTGATTGATAAAAAGAATATCGTAAACAATATGCATGAGGTTTACCGGTTGCAAAACAATCTGGATTACAATTACGGAGTTTTTATTGCCGGGCCTTCTAAAACAGCAGATATTGAACAATCCCTCGTGGTGGGAGCTCAGGGGCCAAGAAATATGTTGGTGATTTTAGTGGAAAATCAAGCTTAATTTTGTGATTTAAATTGTAATTTTAAAAAGATTTAAACAAAAAACTATACAATCGATTGTATTTTTTATATTTTAGCGGTAAATTTCATTAAAATTATGGGTCCAACTTTTATAAATAGGTTAAAAAGATTATTTTTAATATTTCTGATCAGTATAACGTTTCTAAGTTATGCACAGGAATCTCCCGTCAGGATCAACTATGAAGGGAAGGATTTTACCCAGTTGAAACATACCTGGACAGCTCAATGGATTACGCATCCCACCGAATCTACGCTTGATTCCAGGGTATTTTTATTTAGAAGAGATTTTGATTTAAAAACCACTCCCAAAAAATTTGTTATTTATGTATCGGCCGATAACAGATACCGGCTTTATGTAAATGGTAAATATATCATTTCCGGTCCGTCCTCTTCGGATATCAATCATTATCGTTATGAAAGTCTTGATATTGCAAAAAGTTTAAAACCTGGTAAAAACACCATCGCTGCTGAAGTGGTCAATTTTGGAGAATACAGAAAAGTATCTTCCATGACGTTTCAAACTGCATTTATCATGCAGGGAGACAAGAATAATCCGGTAGACATCAATACGAGTAGTAAAAGTAAATGGAAAGTGATCAACGATTCCCGTTTTAAGAGCATTCCCTTTGTAAGTGATTCTTTAAGGGGGTATTACGCTGCTGGTCCGGGAGAAAAAAGAACTGATGCTAAGAATTTAAAGAACTGGAATTTAGTTGATTTTAATGATTCTAATTGGTTAAAGCCCAAGGCCGGAACTGTAGAGTTTGCAGTGGGAAGAGGTTTCCTTTTCGGAAGCACCTGGTATCTGGTTCCCCGTACAATTCCTTTTATGGAAGAAACCCAACAGAGATTTGGCAGGATTGCACGTTCTGAAGGAATAAAGCTTAATGATGATTTTATCAGAGGAAATGGCTCTTTGATCATACCTGAAAATAAAAAAGTAAGTATTCTGATCGATCAGACCCATCATACCATAGGCCACCCCGAAATGCATTATTCCGGAGGAAAAGGGAGTACAATAAAAATTACCTATTCAGAGGCGATGTACGATAAAGACTGGAAAAAAGGAAACAGAAATGTGGTGGAAGGAAAACAAATTTTAGGTTATTACGATGTTATTGAACCGGATGGCTCAAAGAACAATTTTTTTAAACCTTTCGGACAAAAAACCTATCGTTTTATCCAGTTGGATATTACCACTAAGAATGAACCTTTAGAGATCATGGATTATTACGGGGTCTATACGGCCTATCCGTTTAAGGAAAATGCAAAATTTGAGACCGGAAATCAGAAACTGGACCAGATCTGGGATACTGCCTGGCGCACTTTGAGAAACTCATCCGTTGAGAATTTTATCGACCCCTATTATGAGCAATTGCAGTATGTGGGAGATTCAAGGATTGAAGCTTTGGTCTCCATAGCGGTTGACGGGGATGACAGGTTGATGCGAAAGGCCATTGAGATGTTTGATAATTCACGTTTGCCTTTGGGATTGACCCAAAGCAGATATCCTTCATATATTGTGCAGATTATTCCCACCTATTCTTTGATCTGGATCGATATGATCCACGATTATCATATTTTCAGGAATGATGATGAATTTGTAAAACGTTTTCTTCCCGGAATGGAAACTGTTTTAAACTGGTGGACAGCTAAAGTAGATGAAAAAGGAATGCCAACAGGGATGGAATGGTGGAATTTTACCGATTGGAGTAAAGAGTTTCACAATGGAATTCCCGATGGGGCAGATGATGGATACTCAGCTTCTATAGCCTTGCAGTTTGTTCACACTCTTCAAAATGCGGAACAGATTTATTCAGATCTTGAAATGCAGGAAGAGGCCAAAAAGTGTGATCTTTTACAACAAAGAATTATAAAAAGTGTACTGCAAAACTGCTATGTGCCTTCAAGAGGATTGATTGCAGAAACTCCGCACAAAAAGTTTTTTTCTCAACATACCAATCTGATGGCCATTTTAACAAATGCTGTACCCAAAAAAGATCAAAAGGCCTTGATGAATAAAATATTGAACGATAAAGATCTGATTCAAACAACGATCTATTATAAGTTCTATCTTTTTAATGCTTTACAAAAAGCAGGATTGGGAGATGAATACCTCAATTTATTACAGAACTGGACCAGTCAGCTGGATCAGGGGTTGACTACTTTTGCAGAAACCGATATGGATCCCCGTAGTGAATGTCATGCCTGGAGTGCTTCTCCTGACTTTCATTTTCTCACTTTGGTAGCCGGAATTCGCCCTGCCTCCAGGAATTTTAAAAAGATCAGTATCGAACCCAATCCGGGTGACCTGGAAAAATTATATGTCAAAATGCCTCATCCAAACGGATTTGTTGAAATGAGACTTGAATATAAAGGAGAAAAGATCAGAGGAGAGGTGATTTTACCCAAAGGAACCACAGGAACTTTTAAATGGAAAGGTAAACAGATCGAATTAAAGGAAGGAAGTCAAAAAATAGAGTTTAAATGATTTTTTTCTTTGTGGATATTATTTAAATAAACAACAACCGACCACCATGAAAAAGATAAAGAAGAACATTACGATACACGACATAGCGAGAGAGCTAAAGCTGGACAGTTCCACCATTTCGAGAGCATTGAGTGACAGTCCGCGAGTAGGGATAAAGACCAAAGAGCGCGTACTTTCCAAGGCCAAAGAGCTGGGATACCGCAGAAATCAGATGGCCTCGAACTTACGAACCAATAAGACCATGACCATTGGTGTGGTAGTACCGTATATATCACGGCATTTTTTCTCTGAAGCCATAGACGGGATAGAACAAACCGTGGCAGATAAAGATTACCGGGTGATCATTTCACAATCACATGATGATTACAAGCTCGAAAAGAAGATCCTTGATGGATTATTCATGAACCGTGTGGACGGACTTTTGATCTCTGCCTCAATGGAAACCCCCGACAGTTCACATCTGAGTATTTTCAAAGACAATAGGATCCCGGTAGTATTATTCGACAGGTATTTTGAGAATGGAGGACTCAGTAAAGTGATCTTTGAAGATAAACAAGGCGCCAATGACCTGACACAACATATGATAAATCAAGGCTGTAAAAAGATCTTTCATCTGGCAGGAAGTATAGATTCACAGATCTATCAGCAACGTTATCAGGGATACCGTGAAGCATTGAAGAAGAACGATCTTGAATTTAAAGAATCTTTTGTAAAGCCATCGAGTCTTACAGCAGAGGACGCCGTTGAGATCATAAAAGAAATTTTAAAGGATAAAAAGAATCTTCCCGATGCTTTGGTTTGCGGCAATGACATCTCTGCCCTGGCGATCATGAAATATCTGGATGAGCATACCGAGATAAGGGTTCCCGGAGATATTTGTATCGGAGGATTTTCCAATGAACCCGCTTCCGATCTGATCAAACCCGGATTGACCACAGTTGACCAGCATCCGTTTATGATAGGGAAGACCGCAGCCGAAATGCTTTTGGATTTTATCAACAACAAAGAAAAAGCATTTCGTTCCAGTAATACCGTTGAGATCAAATCAAGCCTGATCGTCAGAGGATCCACATTAAAGAAAAAGAAAAAGATCATAAAAAAGAACAACATTAAATAAAAAATTGATAACATAAATAACATAAAAAAAACAATAAAATGGCAGTAAAATACGAAATCCGATATGCAGGACATCCTGAAGATTTTAAAGGATATGACACCCAAAGGATCAGAAAAGAATTTCTGGTAGAAAACATCTTTGAAGAAGGCAATATCAATCTGGTCTATTCCTATATCGACAGATATATTGTAGGAGGAGTAAAACCAATAGAAGGAGAGAAACTATTTCTTGAGGCCATTGATCCGCTAAAAGCTGATTATTTTCTGGAGAGAAGAGAAATGGGAATTATCAACGTAGGAGGAAAAGGAAAAGTGACCGTTGATGAAAAGGTTTACGAGCTGGACTATAAAGACGCTTTATATATCGGAAGAGGCGCCAAAGAGGTTTATTTTGAAGGGAAAGACGCTTTATTTTATATCAACTCGGCGAATGCACATAAAACCTATCCCACCAAACAAGTTTCAATGGGAGAGGCCAATGTGATAGAACTCGGATCATTAAAAACCTCCAACGTCAGGAAGATCAATCAATTGTTGATCAGTGGAGTTGTAGAAACTTGTCAGTTGCAGATGGGGATGACCGAGTTAAAAGAAGGATCCGTATGGAATACCATGCCGGCACATACCCACAGCAGACGTATGGAAGCCTATTTTTATTTTGATGTACCCGAAGATCAGGCCATTTGTCACTTTATGGGCGAGCCCGGTGAAACCCGTCATATCTGGATGAAAAATCATGAAGCCGTTGTTTCACCGTCCTGGTCGATCCACTCGGCAGCAGGCACCTCTAATTATATATTTATCTGGGGAATGGCAGGAGAGAATTTAGATTACAGCGATATGGATATCCATCCGATACCCTCCTTAAAATAAAAATAAAAAAGATCTTATGAAAGAAATGTTTGACCTTACAGGAAAGAGAGCCCTGGTAACCGGAGCTTCCCACGGACTCGGAATGGCGATGGCCATTGGTTTGGGAAAAGCCGGGGCAGAACTGATCATCAACGGAAGATCGATGAAAAGATTAGAAGAAGCTGCAAAAGAATATGCAAAAGAAGGCCTGAAAGTTCATAATTATGAATTCGATGTTACCGATGATAAGCAGGTAAAAGATGCGGTGGAGCAAATAGAAAAAGAAGTAGGCCCTATAGATATTCTGGTAAACAATGCCGGCATCATCAAAAGAATACCTATGGAAGAGATGGAAACAGAAGATTTTAGGGAAGTGGTCGATGTAGATCTGGTGGCACCCTTTATCGTATCAAAATACGTAGGAAGAAAGATGATCGAACGCAGGGCAGGAAAGATCATCAATATCAATTCTATGATGAGCAAGCTGGGAAGAAATACAGTATCAGCCTATGCGGCAGCCAAAGGAGGATTAAAAATGCTTACGCGGAATATGGCGACAGAATGGGCCAAATATAATATTCAGACCAACGGTATAGGACCCGGATATTTTGCTACATCACAAACAGCACCGATCCGTGTAGACGGGCATCCGTTTAACGATTTTATCATCAATCGCACTCCGGCAGCCCGTTGGGGTGATCCGGAAGACCTTGCAGGAACAGCAGTCTTTTTAGCCTCAAAAGCCAGTGATTTTATCAATGGACAGATCATTTATGTCGATGGTGGAATTCTGGCAACGATTGGAAAACCGGCTAATGAAAAATAATTATAACACTAAAAAAACATGAAAAGAATATTCTTTATACTCACATTGATCCTCTTTTCCTGTTCGATAGAAAAGAAAGAGGATACTCATATTATAACAGCTAAAAATACGCTTTCCATTGAGAGAAATGCAGAGCCCGTGATCATCACTCAGGAAAAGATAGATAAAGTTCTGGGGAAAGAGAATCAGGTAAAAGATATTTACTTTGAAGATAAGAACGGAAAGAAAATACCTTTTCAGAAAGATGATTTTAACGGGAAAACAGAATATTGTTTAAGTATAGATTTTAAAGCAAATGAAACCAAAGAGCTTTATGTGAAAATATCCGGTAAAGACCAACAAAACGATTTTACACCTTATACCAATATCAGACTGGGGAAAGATGCCAATGCCGATGGAATTTTTGAGGATATTAAGGAAGAGAGGAGAGATCCGGATCATTTACCCGGTTCAGATCCTGTTTTATATCAGGCAGAAGGGATCTCGTGGGAAAATGATAAAGTAGGTTTCCGTATTTACTGGGACAAAAGAAACGGTAAAGATATCTGGGGGAAGACCACCGATAAAATGGTTCTGGATTCGGTGGGTTTACCCAATACCCCTTCCTATCATGAAATACAACCCTGGGGAGCCGATGTGTTAAAAGTGGGAAATACTTTAGGGGCCGGAGCTTTGGCAATAAAGAAAAATGATAAACTATATCGTTTGGCAGAAACCAAAGAAGCCCATTTTAAAGTCCTAACTGAAGGACCTGTACGGTCGGTTCTCGAACTAAAATATAAAGGCTGGAAGGTAGACGGAGAAGATCTTGATCTGACAGAGATTATATCGATCTGGAAAGGGAAATACGGATATAATAGTGATCTTATTTTAAAAGGATCAAAACAAAAACTGGTTACCGGAATTGTAAATATCAATCTTAAAAAAGATACTTTATACATACTCCACCCCAATAAAAATAAAACATTTCTTTATACATTTGACCGGCAATCGGAATTTAAAGACAATCTGGGGATGGCATTGATCGTAAATACCAATGAGCTGGTTAAGACAGAAAAGGCACCGAATACCGGTACAGGAAGATCCATCGATGGGAACAGTCCGATATCACACACCTATTATGTTGAATTACAGAAAGAAAATAATAGGGTTTCATATAGTTTTTACGCAGGATGGGAACAATCCAATAGTGCATTTAAAACTAAAGAAGGATTTGAAGACCTGTTAATAAATGAAGCAAATAAACAAGTTAATCCAATTATTATTGAATAAAATATGAAAGCAAAAATCATCACTTTTGGCGAGATCATGTTGCGATTGGCAACCCCTGATCATTTAAGATTTCATCAGGCCACAGAACTGGACGCCACCTTTGGCGGAGGAGAATCGAATGTAGCCGTTTCCCTGGCTAATTACGGGATGGAGGTAGATTTTGTTACCCGTTTGCCCGAAAATGATATTGCCGAATCCGCTGTGATGAATCTAAGAAAATACAAAGTTGGTGTAGACAAGATCATTCGCGGAGGCGACAGGATAGGAATCTATTTTCTTGAGAGCGGAGCCGTAAGCCGTGGTTCAAAAGTGATCTACGACAGGGCACATTCTGCCATTGCAGAGATAGAAAAAGGAATGATTGACTGGGATAAGGTTTTTGAAGGCGCCACCTGGTTTCACTGGACAGGAATTACGCCGGCCATTTCACAGGGGGCCTGTGATGTGCTGGAAGAAGCCATCGCAAAAGCCAATGAAAAAGGAATTACAGTTTCCACCGATCTGAATTACAGAAAGAAATTGTGGAATTATGGTAAAGATGTTCAGGAGGTAATGCCTAAACTGGTGGCAGGTTGTGATGTGGTACTGGGTAATGAAGAAGATGCAGAAAAAGCTTTGGGGATCAAACCCGAAGGTGTAGATATCACCGGAGGCCATGTAGAAGGCAAAGCCTATTTATCTGTTTCCAAACAGATCATGAAAAAGTTTCCCCGGGTTAAAAAAGTGATCACCACTCTGCGGGGATCCATCTCAGCCTCGCACAACACCTGGGCAGGAGTACTTTACGATGGAAGAAAACTTTACGAATCAAATAAATATGATATTACCCATATTGTAGATCGCGTAGGTGGAGGAGATTCCTTTATGGGAGGTTTGATCTACGGCTTGAATACCTATCAGGGAGATGATCAGAAAGCTTTGGAATTTGCGGTAGCAGCCTCCTGTTTAAAACATACCATCAAAGGAGATTTTAATTTGGTAAGCGTAGAAGAAGTAGAAAAACTAATGGGGGGTGATGCTTCGGGAAGAGTAGCGAGATAAAATAAGTGATGAGTGATGAGTTATGAGTGTTTAGTTTTTGTCTGATTCTAAATCTATCATTCATCACTCAAAGTTCAAAACTCATCACTCAAAATTCAAAACTAAAAAAATGGCACAATATTCAAGAATAGAAGTAGCGGTAAAGGCAAAAGAAACAGGGATAGTTCCGGTTTTTTATCATCAGGATTCGGAAACCGCAAAAAAAGTACTTAAAGCCTGCTACGAAGGAGGCGCAAGATTATTTGAATTTACCAACCGTGGAGATTTTGCTCATGAGATCTTTGCAGAGCTGGTAAAATATGCAAATAAGGAATTGTCCGGAATGATGTTAGGAATCGGATCTGTTGTAGATGGAGCAACTACTGCTTTATATATACAATTGGGAGCTAATTTTATTGTTTCTCCAATTTTAAACGAGGAAATGGCCAGGATCTGCAATAGAAGGAAAGTTTCCTGGATGCCGGGTTGTGGCTCGTTGACGGAGATCAGTTATGCCGAAGAACTCGGAGCAGAGATCGTTAAGATCTTTCCGGCCACACAGGTGGGCGGACCGGATTTTATCAAAGCCATTGCAGGACCGATGAAATTTACCAACATCATGCCCACGGGAGGGGTAAAACCTACTGAAGAAAATCTGAAACAATGGTTTGAGGCGGGAGCCTATTGTGTAGGGATGGGCTCACAACTGATGTTAAAGAAAGATAATGGAGAATTTGATCTGACAAGCATTACCAAGCTGATGAAAGAATCTGTTGCTATTGCTAGAAAGTATAGAAAATAGTTTTTATGTGAATCAGAGTTTGGAATATTTACTTCTTTAACCTCGATCGTAAATGAAGAAAAGTGAAAAATTCTTCATCCTTGCTTCGCATGTTTGCTCTAGGAGTGAGGTGAAAATAAAAATCTTATTTAAGCTTTGATCTGTATTTTATACCTTGAGCAATTAATGTTTACTTAGTCTGATTTGAGAATCGGAAAATCTTATTTACCTTAGCTTCATCTAAAAATGCAAATTATGATCCGTAAGATCTTTTTCTATATCCCTGTTTTTTTAATTTTACTACTTGCCGGGGCCTGCGTAAAACAAAAAAATACGATTGTGGTCTATACTACTGTAGATCAGATTTTTTCTGAACCAGTTTTAAAAGAATTTGAAAAAGAGTCAGGAATTGAGGTCAAAGCGGTTTATGATACTGAAGAGACCAAATCTACCGGAGTTTTAAACAGGATCATCGCCGAGAAAGAAAATCCGCAATGTGATGTTTTCTGGAGTGGGGATCCGGTAAGAAGTGCTGTGTTATCACAAAAAGGAATTACAGCAGCTTATAATTCACCTGTGGCAGCAGATATCAATGATGTTTTTAAGGATACGGAGCATCATTGGACAGGTTTTTCGGCCAGGGCCAGGGTTTTAATTTATAACAAAGATCTGATCGACCCTGTTGATGCACCTCAGTCTGTTTTTGACCTTACCAAAGAGAAATACAAAGGAAAAGTTACTATTGCAAATCCTTTATTTGGCACCACTACTTTTCATATAGCTGCTATCTTTTCGGTGCTGGGAGAGGAAAAAGCAAAACAATTTCTTACAGATCTTAAAAATAACAATGTGGTGATTGCTACAAGTAACGGAGATGTAAAAAAAATAGTTTCCGAAGGGAAAGTTGCCTGTGGACTGACCGATACGGATGATGCCTTTGAAGCTTTAAAAGAAGGAGAAAATATAGGTATGGTATTTCTCGACCAGCAGGGAATTGGCACTTTGATCATGCCCAATACGGTATGTATGATTAAAAATTCGCCAAATTTTGAAAATGCTAAAAAGCTGATCGATTATCTGCTAAGCAGAAAAACCGAGGCTGCTCTGGCAAGATCCTGTGCTCAGATGCCTTTGCATAAAGGAGTTCTTATCCCTAAAAATATACCTTCTCTGGATGCGATCGTTCCTATGAAGATCGACTATAATAAAACAGCTCAAAAACTGGAAGAAATTCAAAATTATCTGAAAGAATGGGTGGAAAACTGATCAAATATCCAATTTACGTAACAGTTCTTTTGTTATTTGTTCTCTTTATCATCATACCTGTTTTTTATACACTTCTTTTTTTTGAAGGGGATTGGGTTGAGAATCTGAAATTACTCGATCAAAGAATATTATACCTTCTGGTGAAAAGTATTCTTATTGCTTTTAGCATTGCATCTTTTGCCACATTTTTCGGAACAATTCTGGGATTTTTACTTTACAGAACTAACCTCCGTTTTCGTAATTTTTACAGGATCGCATTGATGATCCCGCTTTTTATTTCTCCGTATATTCTGGCAGTTGCCTGGAAGGATCTTTTCTTTCTTTTTACCGGGAATTCTGACCGGATCTCATCTGAAACAGGAGTAATTCTGGTGCTGGGTATTATTTTTACACCTTTGTCTATGCTGATTACCGGCAATGCCTTTAACAATATCAATACACATCTGGAAGAGGCCGGGCTGATGATCACTGACCTGCGGAGCCTTATTTTTAAAATAATTCTCCCCCTGATCAAACCGGCTTTGTTTACTTCTTTTGTATTGATCTTTATTTTTAGTATTTCTGAATTTTCTGTACCGTCCTATTTTGGCGTCCGGTTGTTTACTACAGAAATGTTTACCCAATTTTCTGCTTTCTACAATCATTCTCTCGCAGTTTTACAGTCGGCATTGTTGATTTTCATCTGTGTTGTCTTATTGTATGCCGACAGGAAATATCTGGCGGATGCTCCTTTTTTATCCTATGGAGGAAAAGGGAAAAAAGTAAAGATCTTTAGCCTAAAAAAATTTAAGATATCAGATGAATTATTTGTGTTTTTTTGGTTTTTTATATCGGTTCTGCTTCCTTTTTCAGTACTAATCATTCAATCATTTAAAGGAGGTATTTCAAAATTTATACAGGCATTTGAGCTTTTAAAACCTACTTTCTTCAGTTCTATATGGCTGGCTTTTTTAGGTGCTGCGATCAGTGTTTTTATCGGATTTACCGCAGCCTATATTTCTGAAGTGAGAAGAATAAAAACTTTCGACTGGTTTTTGCTGTTTGTTTTTGCTATTCCTTCCACCATTTTTGGTATCAGTCTGATCAAATTTTACAATCATCCGTACCTTGATTTTATCTATTCCGGATTTGTTATTGTTATTATTGGTTATATAGGGAAATTCTCTTTTATTGCAGCAAAACTGATCGGTAATGCTATCAAACAAATTCCGCAATCGCTCGAAGAAGCTGCTCAGATAGAAGGTATTGGATTTTACAGGAGAATACAAAAGATCGTATTTCCACTTGTTCTTCCGGCCGTTTTTACAGCATTTATCATTAATTTTACCTTTAGTATCGGGGAGCTGGGAACCACCATTATGGTGTATCCGCCGGGCTCTGAGATCATGCCTGTTAAAGTATTTACCATTATGGCCAATGCCCCGCAATCGCTTGTAAGTGCAATGACCCTGATCGTATTAGGAGTAACTTTACTGCTGATCACAATAATGTATCTTATGGTAAAACCCATGTTAAAAAATTATAGCGATGCCAATTATTGAGCTTAAAAATATTACGCATGCCTACGGAGCAAAAAAGGTACTGGAAGATGTTTCCTTAAATATTGATCCGGGAAAGCTAACGTGTCTACTCGGCGGATCGGGAAGTGGAAAGACTACCATTTTACGGCTTATAGCAGGACTTGAAATCCCTGAAAAGGGAAAGATCTATATCGAAAACAAGCCGGTAACCGATGACTCTAAGATCCTAATCCCTTCTCATGAACGCAATCTGGGGTTTATCTTTCAGGATCTGGCCTTATGGCCGCATTTTACGGTTTTTGAGAATATCGCCTTTGGTTTAAAGGAGAGAAGATCTCAGCATATTGAACAAAGGGTATCAGAGATCCTCAGTTTTTTTGACTTAAAGGATTTCGACGAAAAATATCCGCACCAGATTTCAGGTGGTCAACAACAGCTGGTAGCCATTTCCAGAGCATTGGTACTGGAGCCGAAGATTCTTTTGATGGATGAACCCTTGTCAGGACTTGATGTAAAGCTCAAACGTAAGATTCTTGAGCATATTAAAGATCTGAAAAAGAGTTTTGATGTAACGCTGGTGTATGTTACGCACGATCATAGAGAAGCTTTTGCCATAGCAGATCAGATCATTGTTCTGAATGAAGGAAAAGTTGTGGAGGCGGCTTCAGCAAAGGAGATAAAACAATCTGAAAATGAATATATAAAGTATTTTTTAGAGTATTGATTTAATCAGTAACTTTGTTATTACCTGAAAATGTATACCATATTAAATTTATAAATTATGAAAAGATTACTGGGTTTGTTAAGTATTGTTCTGCTTATGAGTTGTAACGTAAATACGAGTACAAAAAAAGAAATTCCGGCTAAAGAAAAGTCGGATCATCTGGCAATGGTAGAAACAAGGGCTGCGGTTACCGTACCGGAATCATTTTTTGATTTTGAAAAGGAACAGGTAGGAGAAGTGCCCAAAGGCTGGTCAAAACAATTTACCGGGAACTGGAAAGTTGCCGAGGATCAGGGGAATAAGGTATTGGAACAATTTTCTTACAGTCATTCCGGATCGTATTTTAATGTGATCGTAAACAAGGATCTTAACTATAAAGATGTTGAGATCAGTGTAAAATTTAAAGGGATAAAAGGCAATGAAGATCAGGGAGGCGGACCGGTTTGGCGTTATAAGGATATCAATAACTACTATATTGCAAGGGCCAATCCCCTGGAAAACAATTACAGGGTTTATAAGGTGATCAACGGTCATAGAAAAGAGCTTAAAAGTGCTGATATAGACATCCAAACCGGAAAATGGTATGATTTAAAGGTTGAAATGAAAGGAAACAAGATCAGGTGTTATTTTAATGGAAAACTCGAACTGGAAACTACCGATGATTCTTTTACCGGTTCAGGGAAAGTAGGCTTATGGACCAAAGCCGATGCGGTTACCTATTTTGATGATATGAATATAAAAGGAGTTGACTAAAATAAGTTTATATGATTTGTTTTATCCGGAAGTTGTGCCCAATACAAAAAAAGAGATGGAGAATGACAAATTTGCTACAAGAAAATAGAAATATAGAAAGCCAACGCACAAGCATACACATTTGCAATTCGCACGAGCCAAAACACAAGCCAAAAATTGCAAAAGAATATGCTTTTAGCCAACGCTCGCCCGAATAATGAGTACCTTGCGGACTTTGAATTATTGAAAATTATATGACAAAATTTAACGAAGATACAAGAGTAAAAATCCCTTCGATTTTGCATTTATGCAGACTTGGATATGAATACCTTTCATTGAAAGATGCGAAATGGGATTTAGATACAAATATATTTCCAGACATATTCAAAAAATCCATTCTCAGAATTAACACTGACTTTGACGAAGACCAAGTTGAAAGATTATTGCAAGATACTTCTTTGCTTCTTGACAATGAAGATTTGGGAAAAGCATTTTATGAAAAATTGATTAGCAACTCTGGTGTAAAACTCATTGACTTTGACAATTTTGAAAATAATACTTTCAATGTAGTAACCGAACTGACTTACAAAAATGGAGACGAGGAATTTAGACCCGATATTATTCTATTAATTAACGGAATGCCTTTGGCTTTTATCGAAGTAAAGAAGCCAAACAACCGAGATGGAATAATTGCAGAACGAAATAGAATAAACAGACGATTTCAAAATAAGAAATTCAGAAAATTTGTGAATATCACGCAACTGATGATGTTCTCAAATAATATGGAATACGATAACGAAGATATTGAACCTTTGCAAGGAGCTTTTTATGCTTCACCATCGTACAAAAAACCGATTTTTAATTATTTCAGAGAAGAAGAAACGCTTGATTTATCAAAACTTTTGGCGGAAGAAAATGATGATTTAGAAAACTTCATTTTAAAAGATAATAATCTGGCAGTAATAAAAAACTCACCTGAATTTCTGACAAACAAAAATCCAAATACACCAACAAACCGGGTTTCAACATCATTATTCAGCAAAGACCGATTGGCTTTTATTCTTAAATACGCAATTGCTTATGTGGATGAGAAAAAGGGAATTGAAAAACACATAATGCGTTATCCGCAGATGTTTGCTACAAAAGCCATTGAAAACAAGTTGGAAAACGGAATTAAAAAAGGCATCATTTGGCATACACAAGGAAGCGGAAAAACAGCTTTGGCGTATTACAATGTTCGTTATTTGACAGATTATTTTCAGAAGAAACAAGTCATTCCAAAATTCTATTTTATAGTTGATAGATTAGATTTGCTTATCCAAGCCAAGAGAGAATTTGCAAGTCGTGGTTTGATTGTGCATATCGTAAATTCAAGACACGAGTTTGTAAAGGATATTAAAACTACAACCGCCATTCATAACAATTCGGGAAAACCCGAAATTACGGTTGTGAATATTCAAAAATTTAGCGAAGATGCTAATGTGGTAACGCAAAAAGACTACGACATCAATATTCAACGAATTTACTTTTTAGACGAAGTACATCGTAGTTATAATCCAAAAGGTAGCTTTTTGGCAAACCTTACGCAATCCGATAAAAATTCAATAAAAATTGGACTGACAGGAACGCCACTAATTACCAAAAATTTTTACTCGAAAGATTTGTTTGGCGATTATATACACAAATACTACTACAACGCTTCAATTGCCGATGGTTACACGCTTAAACTAATCCGTGAGGAAATAGAAAGCGATTATAAAATTGTGCTAAAAGAGGCATTGGATAAAATCAAAGTCTTAAAAGGTGATATTCCAAAAAAAGAGGTCTTTTCACATCATAGTTTTGTGGAGCCAATGCTTGATTATATTGTTGAAGATTTTGAAAAAAGTCGCTTGACTTTTAACGATGCTTCAATTGGCGGAATGGTGGTTTGCGACAGTTCTGACCAAGCCAAAGAAATGTTTGAAATTTTCAATGAGAAATATGCAAGCGAAAAGCGAAAAATTGATGAATTGCCAAGTTCTGCTGAGCTTGGTCGAAGTATGGCAGCAGAACCACAAGCAAGTTATGGGGAGCAATTAAAACAAAGCTACAAAGTAAAAACATCAGCTTTAATTTTACACGATATTGGCACAAAAGAAGAACGCAAACAATGGGTTGAAGATTTCAAAGAAGGTGAAATTGATTTGCTGTTTGTGTACAATATGCTTTTAACCGGTTTTGATGCCAAACGATTAAAAAAATTATATGTTGGTAGAGTAATTAAACGACATAATTTACTGCAAACACTAACCAGAGTAAATCGAACTTACAAAAATTTTAGATATGGTTATGTAGTCGATTTTGCAGACATTAGAGCAGAGTTTGACGCAACAAACAAAGCATACTTTGATGAACTTCAAGCCGAACTTGGCGATGAAATGGAATTTTACTCAAATTTGTTTAAATCGAAAGAAGAAATTGAGGAAGAAATTAGCGAAATCAAAGAAATTCTTTTTCATTACGATACAGAAAATGCAGAACTGTTTTCGCAACAGATAAGCCAAATTCAAGACCGAAATATTGTTTTGAAAATTAAAAAGGCATTGGGGAACGCTAAAAGTCTGTACAATCTAATTCGTTTGTTTGGTCATTTTGATTTGCTCGAAAAAGTAGATTTCAAAAAATTATCACAACTTTACCGCGAAGCTGAAAATCATTTGGCTTTGCTAAATACAAAAGAGCAACTCGAAAACAATGTTGATAATACCAACTTATTGAATGTCGCTTTGGAAGATGTTTTGTTTCATTTTACCAAAATATCGGAAGAGGAACTGGTTTTGGCTGATGAGTTAAAAGACACACTCAGAAAAACCCGTGAAACATTGAACAGTAATTTTGACAAAAAAGACCCTGAATTTGTTTCGCTTTACGAAGAATTGAAACGCCTTTTCGATAAGAAAAATTTGGATGAGATTACACAAGATGAAATGCGAAAAAATATCGGAGCTTTAACAAAAATCTACGAAAAAGTAAAAGAGTTGAACAGGCAAAACGAATTGTTAAAATCAAAATACAATAGCGACCCCAAATATGCCCGTATTCATAAACGATTGATTGAAAAGGGAACAATATCAGAAAAAGAAAGCAAAATATTTGAGGCTTTGCAGTCGGTAAAACAAGATGCAGATTTGCAGGTTTTACAGAATACAAAATTATTGGATAATGAAAGTTATTTTAGCACACAAATGATGCGATTGGTAATTGACCAATTTAAAAATAAGAACAAAATCCCACTTAATGCAGATGCTTCAAAATACATCAATAATTTAGTGGTAAACGAATATATTAATGAATTTTACGGTAGAGCGGTTTAGTAATTATGAATGACTTAAATAAAAATACATTCAATAAATTATTTTCTGAGGTAAGAAAGATAGTTGAACAAAGCAAAACGCATATTTCTACAACGATTAACTCTACTATTTCTGCTACTTACTGGCAAATTGGAAAAAAAATAAAATCGGAATTATTAAATAATAAAAGAGCGGAATACGGTAAACATATTATTGCGAATTTATCATCCGAATTAACCAAAGAATATGGTAAAGGTTGGAGTAAACAGCATTTACAACATTGTCTCCGCTTTGCAGAGACTTTTCCCGATTATGAAATTGTCTCTACACTGTGGAGAGAATTAAGTTGGTCACATTTTAAAATCTTAATGTATCAAGATGTTGAATTAAAAATGAATTTTTATACCCAAATGTGCCGTATCGAGAGGTGGAGTACTCGTACTTTACAACAAAAAATTGATGCAATGCTATTTGAACGTACAGCAATTAGCAAAAAACCAGAAGAACTTGCTAAACTGGAACTAAAAAAATTAGAAACAGAAAATAACCTATCGCCCGATTTAATTTTTAAAGATCATTATATTCTCGATTTTCTCAACTTAAAAGATGTTTATTCGGAAAGTGATTTAGAATCTGCAATTTTACGCGAATTAGAAAATTTTATAATCGAATTGGGAATTGGTTTTTCTTTTGTTGCCAGACAAAAAAGAATGACCATTGATAATATTGATTTTTATCTTGACCTACTCTTTTATCACAGAAAATTAAAGCGTCTTGTAGCAATAGAGTTGAAAATTGGAAAATTTAAACCTGCTTACAAAGGGCAAATGGAACTTTATTTACGTTGGCTCGAAAAACACGAAATGGAAAAAGGCGAAGAATTACCAATTGGTTTAATCCTTTGTGCCGAAGGTAATCAAGAACAAGTTGAACTTTTACAATTAGACATAGCAAATATTAAAGTAGCTGAGTATATTAGTAAACAATTACCAAAAAATCTTTTGGAAAAGAAACTGCAAGAATTTGCTACAAAAGCTAAACAAATATTAGAAAAACAAGATGAACGATAAATGGGATATTACCATTATTAATTAACATTTTACAATTAATATGACAGATATAGATTTCAAAAATAAAGTAACAGCATTAATCGACAGCCTAAAAAGCATTAGTGCAAACTATGGTTTGGGTAACGATGGCAACGAGTTTAAAATAATTACACAGGTTTTTCTGTATAAATTTATGAACGATAAATTTGCCTATCAGGTAAAACAAATTGAACCAAAACTTGCCGAAGCCGACCTGTCTGCGTCCAACGGACAGGCAGGACATTGGGAAGAAGAACTAAGCAACTATTCCGATGATGACTACGAAATGTTGCTTTTGCAGTTGGGAGCCGATACCGCTAAACTAAAACCACAGCACTTTATTTCCAATTTGTTCGACCGGCAAAACGAAAGCGATTTCGGAAAGTTGTTTGACGATACCCTAATGGATATTGCCATCACTAACAACGATATTTTTTCGGTGAAAACCGATGGCGGTGCAAAAGTGCAACTTTTTGAACGCATTACCAATTACATAAGCGACCCAAGCAAACGCGATGCTTTTGCAAAAGCCATTATCAATAAAATTGTAACCGTAAACTTTGAGCATATTTTTACACAGAAATACGATTTTTACGCTACCATTTTTGAGTATCTGATAAAAGACTACAATAACGACAGTGGCGGAAAATATGCCGAGTATTACACACCCCACGCAGTAGCCAAAATTATGGCGG
>JANTGS010000017.1 GCA_024762795.1 Flavobacteriaceae bacterium
ACAATAACTTATTTTTTTGATTGTAATCTTTAATTTTTTACTTAAATTTGCACCTCTTAAATGGCGTCGTGGCCGAGTGGCTAGGCAGGGCTCTGCAAAAGCTCGTACAGCGGTTCGAATCCGCTCGTCGCCTCTCTAAAAACCTCAATTATTCCCTTGGTATATTGAGGTTTTTTTTAATTTCTTTAACAGTAGTTTAGTTTAAATTTTGCATCTTTGTACATCTTATTTTTAAAGCATGCAAATTTACCCCATTGAAACAGGGAATTTTAAATTGGATGGCGGAGCAATGTTCGGTGTTGTTCCCAAAGTGATCTGGCAAAAAACTAATCCTGCCGACAGCAATAATCTTATCGATATGAGCCTCCGGTGTATGCTGATTGAAGATGGTGACCGTCTTATATTGATTGATAATGGTACAGGTGATAAGCAAAGTGCTAAGTTTTTTGGTTATTATTACCCTTTCGGGGACGATAGCCTTGACAAATCCCTTAAAAAATACGGTTTTCACCGCGATCAAATTACCGATGTTTTTTTAACTCATTTACATTTTGATCACTGTGGAGGAAGCATTCAGTGGAATAAAGATAGAACCGGTTATGAACCTGCTTTTAAGAATGCAAAATTCTGGAGCAATAAAAATCACTGGCAATGGGCGGTAGAACCCAATCCCAGAGAGAAAGCCTCTTTTTTAAAGGAAAACATCATTCCGATTGAGGAAAGTGGTCAACTGAATTTCGTAACCATCCCCGGGAATAAATTCTCGGTAAATTCAGAATTGGGTTTTGATATTCTTTTTACTGACGGGCATACCGAAAAACAAATGATTCCACATATAAAATATCAGGGCAAAACCATAGTTTTTGCAGCCGATCTTTTGCCTAGTGTTGGCCATATCCCGTTACCTTATGTGATGAGCTATGATACACGTCCGCTAATCACAATGGATGAAAAGGCAAAATTCCTTCATGATGCTGTAGAGAATCAGTATTATATTTTCCTGGAACACGATTTTGTTAATCAATTGTGTACGGTTAAGCATACCGAAAAAGGAGTAAGGCTGGATCAGACCTATAAATTTAATGAAGTATTCAAATAAATAATTAATATTTAAATTTAACCTAGATGAAAGTTACCAGATTATTATTAAGCATTGGATTGGTTATATCTCTTGCCAGCTGTAGTTCTAGCAAGACAACCTCCGGTTCAAGTAAGTATCATAAGATTGCTGTTCCTGCCGGAACATCAACTGCAGTGGTTATCCCTGCCAAGAAAGGGGAAATGAGTGAAACCGAATTAAAGAACTGGCCTCATGCCGATATTTATACCGATTCTGTACCAGGGATGAGCCTGAAAAAGGCTTACGACTTTCTAAACGGTAAAAAAACAACTACTGTTATTTTAGGAATTGGTGATTCAGGTATCGACATCAATCATGAAGATCTAAAAGATCAGGCATGGATCAATACAGATGAGATCGCCGGAAATGGTAAAGATGATGATAAGAACGGATATATAGATGATATTCACGGATGGAATTTCCTTGGTGGAGCTAAAGGAGAACCCGCTCCTGCACAGTTGGAAGTAACACGTTTGTATAAAAAGTACGATGCAAAATATGCCGGAAAAACTGAAGATCAGATCGCCGCAGGTGATAAAGCTGAATATGCTGAATATCTGAAGATCAAAAAAGACTTTGAGAAAAGACTGGATGAGGCTAAAAAGAATTATCAGTACTACCAGTCAATTCAGGCGATGATCGTGGAAGCAGATAAAGCTGCACAAAAAGCACTGAATAAAAAGACTTATACTCTGGCCGATTTACAAAAATTGCCAGCAGATCAGCAAAACCCGATTTTGATGAAGATCATTTCTTCAGGGGATAATGTAGAGAATACCATTACTCAGATTCAGAGAGGAATTGATTATTACGGAAGCCAGGTAAATGTAATGTATAATCTCGATATCAAAGGAAGACATACCAATGATGACCCTGATAATATTAAAGATGTACCTTATGGAAATGGCTATGTAGTGGGATCGGTTGATGATGAAAAACATGGTACCCATGTTGCCGGAATTGCCTTGGCCACTAGAAATAATGGTATCGGAATGAATGGAGTTGCCAACAATACAAAACTGATTGTTGCAAGAACTGTTCCTGATGGAGATGAATTTGATAAAGACGTAGCCTTGGCGATCAGATATCTGGTTGATAATGGTGCTAAAGTGATCAATATGAGCTTTGGTAAAAGTTATTCACCACATGCCGACTGGGTTTATGATGCAATAAAATATGCTGCAAGTAAAGATGTATTACTGGTTCATGCTGCCGGAAACGATTCAAAAAACCTTGATCTTCCGCAATATGATAATTACCCAACCGACGCTCCTGATAAAGTTAATGAGATTACAGATAATATGATCACCATTGGATCTTGTACCCGTCATTATGATGAAGATCTGGTTTCCGGATTTTCAAATTACGGCCAAAAGAATGTAGATATTTTTGCACCGGGATCAGAGATCTATTCTACAGTGCCTAAGAATGAATATGAATTCTTACAGGGTACTTCAATGGCTTCTCCTGAAGTTGCCGGAATTGCAGTATTGATCAGATCATATTATCCTCAGCTTTCTGCAAGTCAGGTAAAACACATCATCATGAACTCCGGTACTAAGGTTGATATGGATGTTAAATTACCTGGAGGAAAAGGTAAAAAAGTACCATTTAGCACACTTTCTGTTTCAGGGAGGGTTGTAAATGCTTACAATGCTGTGAAAATGGCAGATGAAATGGTTAACGGAAAGAAATAGTAAAAAAGTTTATAAACTTTTTAAAAGCCCGATTTGACAATCGGGCTTTTTTTATATCGTCATGGAAAAGACACGGGTTTCAGGTTTATTTTCGATCAATCTTAGATCAAAGGCCATGCATATATTCCGGATAAAAAGTCTTCCTTCCTCCCGAACACTCACCCCGTCATCATTAACATCTACAATTCCATCAGCTATCATTTCTTTTAATCGTACAGTAATCGCTTTTCTTTTTGTTAAATCCAGCCCGTATTTCCATTCAGTTTCCAGATGACACATCAGATTCAGAATATGTTTACGGATGATGAGATCAGTGTCAGTTAACAAATGTCCTCTAAAAATAGGCAGAATTCCATTATTTACTTGTTTGGTATAGCCTTTTATTGTTTTATCATTTTGTGCAAAGGCATACCATGAATCACTGATCGCCGACATCCCGAGCCCGATCATCAACTGAGTTTTACCCGAGGTATATCCCATAAAATTACGGTGTAACTTCTTTTTATTCATTGCTATAGCAAGAGAATCAGTAGGTAAGGCAAAGTGATCCATACCGATTTCAATATAACCCGCATCAAAAAACAGCTGTTTGCCTAATTCGTATAATCTGCGCTTTTCACTTTCTTTAGGAAGATCATTTTCATCAAAACCACGTTGTCCGACACCTTTGATCCAGGGTACATGAGCGTAGCTGTAGAAAGCGATACGATCTGGTTTCAGGCTGATTGTTTTCCTAATAGTATCACGAATGCTGTCTTCTTTCTGGAAGGGTAATCCAAAGATCAGATCATGACTGATTGATGTATAACCGATCTTTCGCGAAAGATCATTTATCTTTTTTACCTGATCATAACTTTGAATGCGATGAATAGCTTTTTGTACTAAGGGGTCGTAATCCTGAATACCAAAACTGTTTCGCCTGGCTCCCATATTAAAAAGGGTTTGTAATTGTTCTTCAGAAGTGTGACTGGGATGCCCTTCATAACTCAGTTCAAAATCAAGGGTTTTGTCTGCACGATCAAAAATTCCATCGATCAGTTGTTTCAGGTTTTTTGAAGAAAAGAAGGTGGGTGTGCCACCACCCAAATGAATATCTTTAATTTTAGGTTGTGTATCAAACAGATCGCAATATAAATTCCATTCTTTTAAAACGGTATTGATATAGGGTTCTTCCACCTCATGACGCTTGGTAATTAGCTTATGGCAGGCACAAAAAGTACAAAGATTCTCGCAAAAAGGAAGATGAATGTACAAGCTGATCCCTTCAGTATCATTACTTTCATTAAAAGATCTTTTAACCGATTCTTTCCAGTTGTTTAGAGAAATTCCTTCCTTGTCCCAGTAAGGAACAGTTGGATAACTCGTATATCTTGGCCCCGGAATATTATATTTTGCAATTAAATGTTTCATTCGAGTCTTTTTCTTAGGGTATTTTATTCATGATATTCCTTAACAGCATCGATAAAAGCCTGAACATTTTTAAGCGGAATATTGGGTAAAATACCATGTCCGAGGTTAACAATGTATTGGTCTTTCCCAAAATCATCTATCATTTTATGTACGATCTCTTTGATTACTTTAGGTGGTGATAACAGTCTTGAAGGATCAAGATTCCCCTGTAAGGTAATTTTATTTCCTGTAAATTTCCTTGCAGTCTGAGGCGTAAGCGTCCAGTCCACACCTATAGCAGAAACATTAGAATCTGACATTTCTTCCAGAGCATACCAGCATCCCTTGGCAAAAATCACTACAGGTGCTTCATCCTTTAAAGCATCGATGATCTGAACGAGGTATTTCCATGAAAATTCACGGTAATCATCAGGAGCCAACATACCACCCCACGAATCAAAAAGCTGTAGGGCATCAACTCCCGACTTCACTTTTTCTCTGAGATATGCAATTGTTGTATCAGTGATTTTTTGCAATAAGGTATGTGCAGCTTCGGGCCGAGTAAAGCAAAATTCCTTTGTCTTTTCAAAGGTCTTTGATCCTTGTCCCTGTACAGTATAGCAAAGGATCGTCCACGGTGATCCCGCAAAACCGATCAGGGGTACTTCATCGTTCAGCATTTCTTTGGTAAGCTTTATCGCATCAAAAACATAACCCAGAGATTCTTTAACATCCGGAATAATTACCTTATCCACATCTTTTTTTGAACGAACCGGTTGGGGCAGGAATGGTCCGATACCTGCTTTCATTTCAAAAGGTATGTTCATAGCCTGCGGAACAACCAATATATCTGAGAAAAGAATGGCAGCATCCATATGGAACCTGCGAATGGGCTGAACGGTGATCTCAGCAGCGAGTTCCGGTGTCCGGCAACGTGTGAAAAAGTCGTATTTTTCACGTATGGCCATAAATTCAGGTAAATACCTTCCTGCCTGCCGCATCATCCAAACAGGGGGTCTTTTCACACTTTCTCCTGCCAGCGCTTTTAAATAAAGATCATTCTTATACTTTTTCATTTTAATTGTTTCCGGCCACATCCTTCATGGCATTAAAAATAGCTTTCTTTAATTTTTTAAGATCTTTTTTGCTCAAAGCAGAAGAAAGGAACCAGGCCTCGAACTGTGATGGCGGAATAAAAATTCCGTTTTTGATCATCGACCAAAAGAAGGTTTTAAATGCATTTGTGTCGCTGTTCTGTGCTGATTTAAAATCATTTACTTCTTCAGTGGCAAAGAACGGATTGATCATCGAACCAAAACGGTTTACCTGGATTTGGATATTATTCTCTTTAGCAGCTTCTTTTAAATAAGTTTCTATCTTTTGAGCTGTCTTTTCAAATTTTTGATAAGGATCCTGTTTTTTAAGTTCTTTTAAGGTTGTAATACCACAGGCCATGGCATTCGGATTACCCGATAAAGTTCCAGCCTGATACATGTCTCCCAGCGGAGCAACCATTTCCATGATCTCATTTCGGGCGCCATAAGCTCCAACAGGAAAGCCTCCCCCAATCACTTTTCCTAAACAGGTAATATCTGCTTCTACACCCAGAAGCTCTTGTGCTCCTCCGAATTTTAATCTGAAACCGGTCATTACCTCATCGATGATCAAAAGAATACCGTGTTCTTTGGTAAGAGCTCTAAGCTCTGAAATAAATTCTTTTGAAGGCAATACTACGCCCATATTACCTGCTACAGGTTCAATGATCACAGCAGCGATATCTTCCGATTCCAAAATATGTTTTTTTACACTTTCGATATTGTTATATTCAGCAATCAAAGTATTCTTTACGGCTTCTTCCGGAACACCTTTACTCCCCGGTAAACTTAAAGTTACCAGACCTGAACCTGCCGCAACCAGCAGCGCATCAGAATGTCCGTGATAACAACCCGAAAATTGTAGATCTGGCCCATTCGGGAGTAAAGAAACTGGCTGTAGTGACTCCTTCTTTTGTAACAGACTGTCTGGAAACCCTTGAGGAAATCAATATAGAAGGGAAACGAATTTTTAAGGAAGCCGGGGGTGAAGAATTTATTTATATACCCTGCTTAAATGACCGGGATGAGTAGGTGGCGACGGTGCATCAATGGATCAATAATTGGTTATATCAAAGTAATTAATCTATGGACTATCTTTATTTGAAATCGCTGCATATAATTTTTATAACCACCTGGTTTGCAGGTTTGTTTTATATCATACGTTTATTTATATATTTTAAAGAGGCCGAAGAGAAAGAAGAACCATCAAAGACAATACTTCAACAGCAATATGCTTTAATGGGGAAACGTTTGTGGTACATCATAACCTGGCCTTCGGCAATTTTGGCAAGTATATTTGCTTATTGGATGTTATTTCTGCAACCGGCATATCTATCTCAGAATTGGATGTGGGTTAAGCTGGTCTTTGTAGTTTTATTATATCTGTACCACTGGTCATGCCAGATTCTGGTTAATCAGATGGAAGCAGGAGAGATTAAAGTTTCTTCATATAAACTAAGAATATGGAATGAGGTAGCGACAATCATTTTATTTTCGGTTGTCTTTCTGGTAGTTTTAAAAAATGCTGTAAACTGGATATATGGTGTTGTAGGTATTGTGTTATTCTCTGTATTATTGATGGTGGGGATTAAACTTTATAAAAAAATTCGTGAACGAAATAACTGGGAAAATAAAAATTAAAACCATAATTTTTCTTAAAAAAATCCTAAGATACAGTAATCAGGGATGATAAATATTATTTTAGTCTATATTTGTGAAATATTGAATTAAATCAAATTTCTTATGCTTAAAAAGATTCTCTTCCTTTTTTTTATTACAGTATTACAGGTCAATGCACAAAGCAATGTTTACTGGCAGCAACATGTTGATTATACTATGGATATTGATATGAATGTGAACAACTATCAATACACCGGTAAACAAAAATTAATCTATACCAATAATTCTCCTGATGAACTGAAATATGTCTTTTATCATTTACAGTTCAACGCATTTCAGCCGGGTAGTCAGATGGATATCCGGTTACAACATATCAAGGATCCTGATGGCCGTATGGTAAACAATAAGGGTACCGCTGAAAATCCTGTTTATGAAAGCAGGATCTCAAAATTAACTCCTGATGAAATAGGTTATCTAAAAGTAAATTCTTTAACTCAAAACGGTAAACCGGTAAAATATGAAGTGATTGGTACTATTTTAAAGGTTTATCTGAATACACCTGTTAAACCTGGTCAAAAGACCACTTTTAATATGGATTTTAAAGGACAGGTACCTGTTCAGATTCGTCGTTCCGGTAGAAACAATGCCGAAGGGGTTGCACTTTCGATGGCTCAATGGTATCCTAAAATGGCCGAATATGATGTGGAAGGCTGGCATGCCAATCAGTATATTGCGAGAGAGTTCTTCGGTGTCTGGGGCGATTTTGATGTGACCATTCATATCGACAGGAATTATACCGTAGGAGGAACCGGATATCTGCAAAATCCTCAGGAGATCGGGCATGGTTATGAAGATACCTCCAAAAAGCTGAAACTTCAGAAAGGGGAAAAATTATCCTGGCATTTTAAAGCTCCTAATGTACACGATTTTACCTGGGCAGCCGATAAAGATTATTTACATGATATCAGACAGGTTCCCGGCGGACTAAAAATGCATTTTCTGTATAAGAATAAACCTGAAACTGTAAAAAACTGGAAAAAAATGCAAGAGGAAGCCGTAAAGACCATGCAGTATTACAGTCAGAAAATAGGTAAATATCCTTATAAAAAATATTCTATCATTCAGGGAGGAGATGGTGGTATGGAATACAGCATGTGTACTTTAGTGAATGGAGATGTTAAACTGGGCTCACTGATCGGTACTATGCGACATGAAATGGCGCATTCCTGGTTTCAGTTTGTACTGGCTTTTAATGAAACCAAACATCCGTGGATGGATGAAGGATTTACCTCTTATATTTCTTCTATGGCCGCTCATGAACTGAGTAAAAATAAAACGGAGAAGATCAATTTTGACAGAACCTATATGACCTATAATTACATTGTAAAATCGGGAATGGAAGAGCCATTAACCACTCAGTCCGACCGGTACAATACCAATATGGCCTATAGTATAGGGAGTTATGTAAAAGGTCAAATCTTTTTATCCCAGCTGGGATATATCATAGGTGAGGAAAATCTTGACAAAACCCTGAAAAAATTCTTTAACGATTTTAAATTCAAGCATCCCACCCCCAATGATATCAAAAGAACTGCTGAAAAAGTTTCAGGAATTCAACTGGACTGGTATCTCAATGAATGGATCGAGACCACACATACTATTGATTATGGGGTGAAGCAAATATCTGGTAATACTATTACGCTTCAAAGGATCGGCCAGATGCCTATGCCTGTTGATCTCAGAGTTACCTATATTGACGGAACGGTTGAGAATTTTTATCTTCCGCTTGAAATGATGCTTGGGAAAAAACCAACTGCCTCTGTTTTCTATGGATACTGGGGATGGGCAATTCCGGAATATACTCTGGATCTTAAAAAGGAAGTTAAAAAAGCAGAGATCGATCCGTCATTACTAATGGCTGATATAGACAGAAATAATAATGTATATGAGCAAAAATAATTGATAAAATTTTTCTGGAAACTAAAAAAGCCGCTTTAAAGCGGCTTTTTTTATATTTAATGTGTATCTGAAAACTTATTTCAGTTTTTTCTTAACACTAACTTCCTGATAAGCCTCAACAATATCCAGTTCCTGAATATCGTTAAAATTCTTGATCTGAATACCGCAATCGTAACCTTTGGATACTTCTTTTACATCATCTTTAAATCGTTTTAAGGAAGTAAGTTCTCCTGTAAAGATCACAACATGATCTCGGATGACTCTGATCTTAGAACTTCTGTAAACTTTTCCGTCAAGAACCATACATCCTGCAATGGTACCTACCTTAGATATTTTAAAGGTTTGTCTAACCTCCATATTTCCGGTTATTTCTTCTACAATTTCCGGTGAAAGCATACCTTCCATCGCATCTTTAATATCATTGATCACATTATAGATAATAGAGTAATTTCTGATATCGATCTCTTCCTTATCAGCCAGTTGCTTGGCATTAAGGCTTGGCCTTACATTAAATCCAATGATGATGGCATCTGAGGCAGAGGCTAAGTGTACATCAGATTCGGTAATAGCACCTACACCTTTGTGAATGATATTTACATGAATCTCTTCGGTAGACAGTTTTTGTAATGAATCGGTAAGCGCTTCAACAGAACCATCTACGTCTCCTTTAAGGATGATGTTCAGTTCTTTAAAACCACCAAGAGCAATACGTCTTCCAATTTCATCTAATGTGATATGTTTTTGTGTTCTGATAGATTGTTCACGATGTAACTGAGAACGTTTGGAAGCAATTTCCTTGGCTTCTTTTTCATCAGTGTAAACCTTAAATTTATCTCCTGCCTGAGGTGCTCCGTCAAGTCCTAAAACAGAAACAGGTTTTGAAGGTCCGGCCTCTTTAATATTTTTTCCTCTTTCATCGAACATGGCCTTGATCTTACCATAATGCTCTCCTGCCAGAATAAAATCACCTAATTTAAGTGTTCCGGCCTGGATCAGAATAGTAGTAACATACCCTTTTCCTTTGTCCAGTAAAGCTTCTACAACAGAACCAACAGCCGGTTTATCCGGGTTGGCTTTCAGATCGAGCATTTCTGATTCTAGCAAGATCTTTTCTAAAAGTTCATTAACACCGGTACCTTTCAGGGCAGAAATGTCCTGCGACTGAATTTTACCACCCCAGTCTTCAACCAGTAAATTCATATTAGCCAGTTCTTCTTTAACCTTTTCAGGATTGGCATACGGTTTATCGATCTTGTTGATCGCAAAGATGATAGGTACACCTGCTGCCTGAGCATGGCTGATCGCTTCTTTGGTCTGTGGCATGATCGAGTCGTCAGCAGCAACAACAATAACTACAATATCGGTTAATTGTGTTCCACGTGCACGCATCGCGGTAAAGGCCTCGTGACCCGGTGTATCCAGGAATGTGATCTTTTGATGATCTTCAAGTTCAACGGAATAGGCCCCGATATGCTGGGTAATACCTCCCGATTCTCCCGCGATCACATTTTCTTTTCTGATGTAATCCAGTAAGGATGTTTTACCATGATCCACATGTCCCATAACGGTAACCACCGGAGCTCTTGGTAAAAGATCTTCTTCATTTTCTTCAATCTCTTCAGCAGTTTCTTCCACTTCAGAATCGATAAATTCAACGCTATAACCAAATTCATCTGCAACAATAGTAAGCGTTTCAGCATCCAGTCTCTGATTCATGGTTACCATGAGTCCGAGTGACATACAAACAGAGATAATCTGGGTTACAGAAACATTCATCAAACTTGCTACCTCATTTACAGTAACAAATTCTGTTACTTTTAAGATCTTACCTTCAGCTTCCTGTTGTTCAAGTTCTTTTTCAGTTTGTTTTCTGTGCAGATCTCTCTTTTCTTTTCTGTATCGTGCTCCTTTACTTCCTTTTTTAGATTTACCCTGTAATTTTTCAAGGGTTTCTCTTACCTGTTTTTGGATTTCTTCTGCATTAGGCTCTTCCTTAACTATCGGAGCTTTTCTTCCTCCACGTTTGTTAGGAGGTCTGTTACGATTATTATCACTAACCCTTACAGGAGCATGAGGTTTATGTATTCTTTTTCTTTTGCGTTTATTGGTATTGTCAGAAGTTTTAACCTCTTTTTTAGCTTTCGGCTTCTTTTTGAACTGATCAAGATCTATCTTTTCTCCGGCGGTTTTTACTCCTGCCAGTTTTCGATATTCTGTTTTGATCATTTCAGGCTCTTTGACTTCCTCTTCAGCTTTTACTTCAGGAGTTTGAACTTCTTTAGCAACAGGTTCTTCTTTTTTAACCTCTTTTTTGGCTTCTTTTTCTGTTACTTTCTTTTTGGCAACAGGTTCTTTCTTGGCTTTTGGTTCCAGATCTATCTTACCAACTGTTTTTGGTTTCTCTATCTTGGCTTTGGCTTTGATTACCTCAGGTTCTTTTGGAGTTTCTTTTACCTCTTCTACAGGTTTTTCCTCCACCTCTTCTGTTTTTTCTTCAACTTTAGGTTTAGAATCAAGGTCGATCTTACCTACGGTTTTGGGTCCTGAAATTTTTTCAGAATCAGTTTTAAAGATCTCATTTCTTTTGGCCTCTTCTACCAGTCTTTTTTCTTCAGCTTCTTTTTCAAGCTCTAACCTGATTCTTTCTCTCTCCTGCCTTTTCTCTTCGCTAATTTCTTTTGAAGCTTGCTTTTTGCTCTTGTCGGTTTCAAATTCATCAGAAAGTATTTGATAGATCTCCTGAGTCACCTTAGTGTTAGGGCGTGCTTCGATCTCATGTCCATGATCTGACAGAAATTCCACGGCACGATCCAGGGAAATATTAAATTCCTTTAAAATTTTGTTTAACCTTATTGATTTTTGTTCAGCCATATTAAATTAATTGGACCTCTAAATATATTATTTTTTGATCTAAGATTCGAATTCTTCTTTTAAAATTCTTTGTACATCTAAAATTGTTTCTTCTTCCAGATCAGTTCTTTTAACCAGATCAGCTACATCGAGTTCTAAAACACTCTTCGCAGTATCCAGGCCTACTCTTCTGAATTCATCGATAACCCACTTTTCAATTTCATCGGTAAATTCTGTTAATTCTACGTCTTCTGTATCATCGCCTTCTCTTTGCACATCGATCTCATATCCGGTAAGCATACTTGCCAAACGGATATTAACCCCTTGTTTACCAATTGCTTTAGAAACTTCTTCCGGTTTTAGATATACATCAGCTCTGGGTCTTTCTCCTTCTTTCGCATCGTGAATTTCAATAGAAACCACTTTAGCGGGACTTAAAGCTCTCGCTATAAATATATTGATGTTCTTGGTGTAATTGATCACATCTATATTTTCATTTCCAAGCTCACGTACAATACCGTGAATTCTTGAACCTTTCATACCCACGCAGGCACCTACAGGATCAATTCTGTCATCATAGGAATCTACGGCAACCTTTGCTTTTTCACCCGGTATTCTGGCTACTCCCTCAATAGTGATCAGTCCGTCAAAAACCTCAGGAATTTCCTGCTCGAACAGTTTTTCAAGAAACTGAGGTGATGTTCTTGAAAGTATGATTGAAGGTTTGTTACCTCTCAGTTCCACTTCCTTAATAATTCCTCTAACCGATTCTCCTTTACGGAAATAATCCGATTTGATCTGCTCACTTTTTGGCAATACCAATTCCACACCATTGTCATCCAGTAGAATGATCGCATTATGGCGAATATGATGCACTTCGGCACTGTAGAGCTCACCTTCAAGTTCTTTGTATTGCTTGTAAGTATTCGTGTTGTCGTGTTCGTGTATCTTGGCGATCAGATTCTGACGAAGAGCCAGGATCGATCTTCTTCCAAGATCGGTTAATTTAACTTCTTCAGAAACATCTTCACCAACTTCAAAGTCGGCCTCGATCTTTTGTGCATCTGATAAAGAGATCTCTTCATTCTCATCTTCTACCTCACCATCTTCAACAACCACCCTGTTTCTCCAGATCTCCAGGTCACCTTTATCCGGGTTGATGATGATATCAAAATTATCATCTGAACCGTATTTTCTTTTCAATGCAGCTCTGAAAACTTCTTCAAGGATTGCCATAAGCGTAACCCTGTCGATACTTTTATCTTCTTTAAACTCAGAAAATGATTCAATTAATGCGATGTTTTCCATTTCATTATTTTAATTATATAAAACTTTCACTTTTGCTTCTTTAATATCCCCATAAGGAATTACAGCTTCTTTTTCCACAGTGATCTTGCCTTTTCCAACAGGTTTGGGTTCTCTTGTTTTCCATTGAAGAATGATCTTTTCTTCATCTGCTTCAATCAAAGTGCCTTTAAAGCTTTCGTTCTCTGTTTTTATTTTCATGATCCTGTTGATATTTTTTTTAAATTGACGGTTATTTATCAAAGGATCAGTAATATCGGGAGAAGTAACTTCCAAAGAAAAATCTTCTTCTTCCCGGTCTAAATTATGTTCAACATGACGGCTGATCCGGATACATTCTTTTAATGTAATTCCGGTATCCCCGTCAACAATAACTCTGATATTATTGTTGTTTGAAATAGAAAGATCAACCAGAAACAAGGCATTATTCTCATCGAGTGCCTCCTGAACCAGTTTTGATACGATCTCTTTATTCATCAGTTTATGGGTGTTTTTTATTTATTATTTTAAAAGCTTTTTATAATTAAGATAATCAAATTCAATATGTTATAAGATTATTTTAATTAAGTCAGCCTCATTTTGATTGTATAAAAAGAGGGGACTTTTCGTCCCCTCCAAGCTTATTCCGTCATAAAATCGCTGCAAATATAGTAAATCCTTTTATTTTGACAAAAATCATAGTTTTATATTTATAAAATTATTAAATTTAACTAAACTATAAATACACTGATTATGAAACGAATATTAGTACCTGTTGACTTTTCAAAAGAAGCTGAAAATGCTGCCCGTGTAGCTGTCAGCATTGCAAAAAAAACCAATAGCGAAATTTTTCTTGTACATATGCTCGAGTTGCCCGTAAATATTATTGATCCTACCGAGATCGCCAGTGTAAACTCCGGTCCTCAAGCCCTGTTTTATATGAAGCAGGCCAATGAGAAGTTTAAGAATTTCGTAAAGAAACCCTTTTTCAAAGGAGTTAAAGTGGTTGAATCTGTTCAATTTCAACTCGCTTTTAGCGGAATTATTGAAGAGAGTAAAAAAAATAATATCGATCTGATTGTTATGGGATCTCAGGGGACTAGTGGCTTACAGGAGATGTTTATCGGTTCTAATACTGAAAAAGTGGTCAGAAGATCCCATGTGCCCGTTCTGGTGATCAAAAAGAGAAGAAAAGATTTTGATGTTAAAAATATGATCTTTGCTTCCGATTTTAGAACCGAAGGTAAAAATTCTTTTCCTAAAATACTGGAATTTGCCAAAATTTTTAAACCTACAATTCATTTTCTGTATGTAAATACCATTCATAATTTCAATACCACCAAGGAAATTGAGAAGAAAATGGATAGGTTTATCAATAATTTCGAGATCGATGATTATAAAAAGATCATCTATAATGATATTTCTGTAGAAAAAGGAATTTTAAGCTATGCCAGAGATGTTGATGCCGATCTTATTGCACTCAATACGCATGGAAGGAGCGGACTTTCACAATTGTTTAATGGAAGTATCGGCAGAGAGCTGGCCAATCATGCATTAAGACCTGTAGTTACGTTTAAGTTGTAAATACTGAAGTGAGCTGATATTTAATTACTTATTAACGAGGTAAAACGTTACATCATTAAATAATTGAAATTTAAAATTGAAAATAAATAAATGCCTGCAGATCAGCCGACATGGTTTGGTAGATGCCGAAAATGATTAGTGCGCTTACTATAATTTTGGCTGGCAGTGGAAAAGCAATAAAACTTTCCCGATACCAGGTTTTTACTCTAACGGGAAGCCAGTGAATTATATATCCGGTTAGCATGACGAGAAAGACCTTGTGGTATGCTTTTAAGATTTCGGGAATCAGATCAATACTAAAATTGTTCCTGATCTGATCAATGATCTGCCAGGTACTTTCCATGTTTTCCGCCCGGAACCAGATCCGTGTAAACGTAATAAAGTTAAAGGTGATAAATATTTTAAAGCTAATCGCCAGAATATTATTATATTTCTCATAAGGACTGATCTTACGCCACAATTTATAAATGATCAAACCGATACCATTTAAACCGCCCCAAATTACAAATTGCCAGCTGGCTCCATGCCATAAACCTCCTAAAAGCATGGTGATCAAAAGATTGATATTCGTGGTAAGCCAATTTTTAAAAGGTCTGACCCAAAGTGCAAGGACTGTTGTTAAAGCAACCAGTGCAAGAATGATATACAATACTATCATTTTTCCGGAAAGTAACACGATAAATCCAATAATAAAAAAAATTGCAATCCAGGTACCGGCGCTGCCTCCTCGGTTTCCGCCCAGCGGGATGTATAAATAGTCTCTTAACCAGGAAGAAAGACTAATATGCCAGCGTTTCCAGAATTCACCAACATTTTTTGCCTTATAAGGAGAATTAAAGTTTTTAGGTAAGGTAAAACCCATCAACAGGGCAACTCCTATGGCAATATCGGTATAGCCGGAAAAATCGGCATAGACCTGTAATGAATATCCGTAAAGGGCCATTAAATTTTCAAATCCTGTAAACATGGTAGGGTTATCAAAGATCCTGTCGATAAAATTTACAGCAATATAATCGCCGATAACGATTTTTTTTGTCAGACCTTTCAGGATCCAGAATAAGGCAAGCCCGAATTGATATTGTGTAAGCCGGTATGGTTTGTACAACTGGGGTATAAAATCGGCTGCCCGCACAATTGGTCCGGCTACCAGTTGAGGGAAGAAGGAAACATAAAAACCAAAGTCGAGAATATTTTTAACAGGTTTGATATGTCCTCTGTAAACATCTATTGAATAACTTATTGTCTGGAAAGTATAGAAAGATATTCCCACCGGAAGCAGTATTTTGTTTACTTCAAAGTGAGTTCCGATATTTTCGTTGGTCCATAGGGCAAAATGATTGATCACCTCATATTGAGTATGGAAAAATTCATTAAAGGCATCGGTAAAAAAATAGGCATATTTAAAATATCCGAGTACAAAAAGATTGATAAAAACACTTGCTGCAACAAAAAGCTGTTTGATCGTTTTCTTTTTCGAAGCATAGATCAGCTGCCCGATGATAAAATCCGACAAGGTAGAGAACAGTAAAATACTAACAAAAAGTCCGCTGGTTTTATAGTAAAAGAACAGGCTGACAAAAAACAAATAAGCATTTCTCAGCCCTTGTCTTTTATAGATCATCGAATAGAAAAACAAGACAACAGCAAAGAAGCCCCAAAAAAAGAACTGGGTAAAAATCATAGGCTCTCCTTCATTGTACGAGAAAATATGTTTGATATTCTCAGCACTGAAAAAGTTGTTGAGCCATTGCAATATGATGTCTAAACTATTCAATATTAATATTTTCTACTTCTTTTAAACTGTTTAAAATATGATCGGCAATTACAAAACCTTTATCATTTCTATGCTCCTTGTCGGGAATGGCAATAACTTTCATTTTTGCCGCTTTGGCTGCCAGAACACCGTTAAAAGAGTCTTCTATCACCAAGCATTCTCTCGGTCTAAGTCTCAGGTCTTTGGCTGTTTTTATAAAGATCTCAGGATGGGGTTTTCCGTATTCCAGATGCTCTGCCGAATTAACTACCTCAAAAGCTTCTGTAATTTTTAGTTTTTTAATTACAGTATCGATCAGGCTTTTTGCGGAGGAAGAGGCTAATGCAATCTTTAATCCTTTGGTTTTAAAATGTTTTATAGAACCTTCAACACCTTCCAGAGGAACTCCTTTAGTGAGGATCAACCGGGTAACTCTTTCCAAAATATCACGGTTAACCTCTTCTTTGCTCTTTCCTTTCCAAGGCATCAATTCATACCATAATTCCACAACTTCCTCAGTTCGTAATCCCATGTGTTTTGCACACATCTCATGCGTGAGCGTTATACCCAGTCCAGCAAAGATCTCGATCTCCGATTGGATCCACAAGGGCTCAGAATCGATTAAAACACCATCCATATCGTATATTACTGCTTTGATCTTCATTTGTGTTGTTTTAAATAGTTATCGTATTCTTTTATTAAAGCAGAGAACATCAGATTGCCGATCAGCTGGTAACCTTTATCGGTAAAATGAATCAAGTCTTTTTTAGCAAAACCATTGGCTTCCCAGTTTTTTACCGATCCCAGTCCGCCCATAATTTCAAAAAGATCCCACATGCCTCCATTGTATTTTTTGGCCAGGCGGATCATTACTTCCCGGGCTTCCAGCACTCTTTTATTGGGATATTTTTTTTGAAAATAGCTGTCGTTGTTGGTAACAAAAAGAAATTCAGCTTTTGGATTTACTTTTCTGACCCATGAAACGAGTTTGTCATAATTTTCTTCGTAACATTTTGCACAAAATGATGGGTAGTAAGCATCATTGATCCCGATACAGAAGATCACCAGATCAGGATGAATGGTTTTGAGTTGATCGATAAAAAGTTCATTACGTAAAAAACTATCGGTTTTGGCACCGTTTACTCCAACGGAAGTATAAACAATTCCCGGGTCATCATTTTCCAGACTCATTCCATAAAGGGTAAAATGATCTTGATTTTTTTGGGTCTTGCGCAACTCAACGGATAAGGTGTCCGTCTCTTTTTCTAGCAAAAATTCGGTAAAACCAATCTCTTTATTAACAATAGTATTTAAGGGTTTTTCTGTGAGGAGTCTGATATCAAAACCCGTAGGATCCGTATCGTGAAAGATCCTGATTCTGTTGAATTTATAGTTGGTTACTGAATCATGCCGGTATGCGATATTTATGGCAGAAAGGCTGTCTTTTGTAGTGACAGTAATTCCGGAAATCCCCCATTTTGCCTGATGTTTTTTTACAGAATTACGGTAGGATTCCCAGTTTCCGGTATAGGAGATCTGGAAATTTTTCGGATTCCAGGTTTTGGCAAGTTTAAATGGAAAGAAAAACCCACGGCCTCCGTTAGAATTACCGGAGAGTTCTAAAAAATCTTTTCTGACCTGATCCGGCCAGATCTCGGCCTGAATGTGAGAGCCCCCCATCTGCATAATCCTTACTTTTCCTTTTTTAAACTTTAACAGACTGTCTAATTTTGAAAAAAAAGTATCAAATCCAGCCTCTTTGCTGTAAAAATGGATAGAGTTTTCATTGTAGTTCACAAAATTAAAATCCCTAAAAGACTCCGAATTACTTTGTCCCCTGAGTAAAAAGGCAGTAAAGAGAAATATTAACGTTAGGATCTTTTTAGTGAATTGTGTCATCTGGAATCTTATTTTCCGGTTTTTTCAGTGTTTTATAAGAGTTGTATAATCGATAGAATTCTTCTAAAAATATTTTAGAGATCTTCACGGCTCCTTTGGGAGTAAAATGAATGTAATCAGAAGCACCCAAAGCCGGTTTTGCATTGACCCATTGAGGCATGGAATTTCTTCCACCCATACCTTCATACATATCCCAGAAAAGACAATCGCTGCTCAGTGCCGCTTCTTTTAAAACATCTCTTACGCCGGTAAGTTTTGGATGGGTTTTGTATTCTGTTTTATCCTTAACCGACATATCTCCCGGGCCCATCAAAAGGATGGGTATTTCCGGATTCAACCGTTGTAGATATTTTATTTGCTGTTTGAGCCAGTTACCATAATCAGTGATCTGTTTTTTGGTTTTGATATACGGAATGGTGTTTCCGCCAAATTCGAGCAGGATAAGATCCGGCGACAGACTTTTATACATTTTGCCGAGCAATTCGGGATCTTGACGTGTAAATGAGGTTCCGGAGGAGCCCCGTAAAGGGATGTTATCCATGATCACCCCCTTATAGCCTTCCAAAGAGATAGCAAATATATCAGGACTTTCAGCCCCTTTAAAAGTAATTCTGATCTCATTGGGGGTAGGAGGAAAGGTAGTTTTTATAACCTTATAAGGGGTATTGGAACTGATATTTCCTGATTGCAGTACTTTTCCATCGGCTGCGATCTCATATTCAATCTCCTGATTTATATTTCTAAGATAAATATACAGTTGTGAATATTTCTGAACTCTCCGGTAAGATATTTTGGCCTTTTTTAGTTTGACCCAGCCTTCAAAGATTTTATGATCAGGATTTTCAGTTGGAATCGGTGTAAACCGGCAAAAGCTCATCAGAGCTCCGTATTTCATATGTTGTACTGCAGGATCCTTCTTGCCAAAGCCCACATATCTTTTCCAGTTTTCTGATTGCGTATTGTTAAGTGTCCATTTGGGAGAGACCTGAATTACAGGAAAAAGACCTGCGCCGTTACCCCCGAATTTCTTTTGCAGTTCATTACGGATATAAGAGGTGATTCTGTCGGATTCGATCTGTGAATCTCCATAATGCATAATACGAACCTTTTTGTTAGCAGCCTGATCAAGTTTTGCAAAGAACTTATCCAGTTTATTAATAGCTTTTTCATTGCCCATGATGTGCTTGCTTGCTTTTCGGATCGAATCTCTTTTATGCCGGATGGAATCCAGTTTTTTCTTTATCGCAGTCGAATCCAGTTTTTTGGTTACCACTACCACTGAATCCATGATCTTTTTGATCTCTTTTTCCTCCTCTGAAATAGTATCGGCAGGCATTTTTATGGCCAAAAATTCTTTGGTTGTAGGAAATTCGAGTTTAGTTTTGCCAAGATTTATTCCTTCTTCAGGAAATAAAAGCATGATAAGAAACAACAAAAGAAAAATGCCCAGCAAACTTATAAAGGTAGTTATGGGTTTGATCTCTTTTTCTGATTTTGTTTTGTTTTCGATAGTTTTAATTTTTGAAAAGAATTTATTCTTGTTGAGATTTCAAAAAAACAAATATAAATAAATTTAGGTATTGTAAAAGTGAAGCCTTATAAAACCTTAAACTAAAAGGTCAAAGATGTATGATGAGTCGAAAATTAGTTTTAGAAGAGAAATGAAAATGATCTTCGAACCTTGCGAAAAACTTTATGAACCTTGTGGTTAAAGAAGTTTTTATTTTTTAGAAAAAAACAATATTTAAAATTGCTTATAGTTTAAAGCACTTTTTCATAAATTTTTATCTTGTACAATCATCATATCCAATAAACGGATATGGCTCCTTAGGAGCCTGTCTATTCTTAGAATAATTAACCCTAAAAAATAGCTCCATAGGAGCGGCCTGTTTATCCCAATGTAATATTAAAATAAATATCGTTAAGGATTAAAAAGGACAGGACGCTGCTATAGGGCTTTTAATGTTTTTATGTCATAGCATTTTATAAATAGTTAGCCTCTACGACGCTTATGGAATAGATTCCCAAAAATAATTTGATAAGGAAAATATAATAAGGACTTTAAAAATTTACATTTTATAAAATCCTTAAATACCAGCTCAGATCAACCTTTATCAGGGATGTACAATTTCTTAATCCCTAAAGGGTGGATTAACTAAAAAGTATAAACAATAACTTTTTATATCTCCCTTATGGCCGGGGCCAAAAACACAACACACAACAACAAACAGCTATTTCCTAAAGTATTAAAAATCAATATCGCTGGATTCTTTTAAAAAATTCAGACTCTTTTTACAGCTTTCAAGGGGTTGATAATTATATCTTTCTACTTCAACAATGCCATATCTCATTCCGGCTTTTCCTTTTTGGGCAAAGATGGGAGGAAAATTCATAATTCCCGGGGAGCCGAGTTCTTTTTCATCTTTAATGTGCCACAGCTGGAATCTTCCCGGATATTTATTGAAATAATCTATCGGATTCTTACCGCCTTTTGTAATCCAGTAAAGGTCCAGTTCCATGGTTACCTTGGTTGCATCGGTAAGTTCAAGCAGCCAGTCGTACACCGTTTTTCCTTCAAAAACAGTTTTGAATTCCTTATCGTGGTTGTGATATCCAAATTTAATACCATTAGCTTTGCATTTTTCTCCTACCGCATTAAAGTATTTTGCAAATTGCCTGAGTCCTTCAAGGCTGGTATATCCTTCTTTGCTCATCCAGGGTTGAACGATCCATTTTACACCTGCCGCTTTATGAGCTGCTATAGCAACGTCCCACCAGGCCATGGTTTTATCCCAGTTGGCTGCATCCGGCAGATTTTGTCCCGTATGAGATCCCAGGAATTTAATACCATTCTTTTCGCATAGATTTTTAAAGGCAAGAGGTTCCATACCGTAAAATTTACCATCTTTAAAGCCTGCTGCTTCAACAAATTTATATCCCATATCGCCCACTTTTTTAATAGTAGATACCGGATCTTTTTTCATGTCGTCTCTAACCGAATACAACTGAAGGCCGATAAATTTCTCTTTTTTGGGTTTCGGAGAGATCATTCCCTGTAAAACAAAGGCAAGTATCGCTACAGCGAATAAAATTTTAAAACTTTGCTTTTTAATACTCATAATATTATATTTAAATGTTTAGTAAAAGTGATTCTAAATCCCTGAAGAAAGGGATAAAAATCTTCATCCAAATTTAATAAATAAGTTGATTAATACCTTATAAAACAGATATATATTTTTTGTAAGATTTTCGTTTAAAGATAATCCCTGTTAGTTCTGTTGGTTATTTTAAACTTCCTGTCTCGATTTAAAGATCATATCTACTTTGGCCTTTTCTTTATTGATCTTCAAAGCTGCCTCAAACTTATTTCCGCTTTTAGCAACAAAACCTTTTAAAAAACCTGTTTCTCCTTTAGTAAGGAGCTCCTGTATCTGATTGTCGGTAAGTTTTTTTTTGGCAATGGTTTTGGGTAGATAGAAATTACAATCGCCATTACTGTATTTGTTGTTGGTGCAAAAGACCGATTTTGGAGAATGTTTTAGTTTTCCTTTACCGCAAACAGGGCAATCCTGCAGGTTCGGATCAACAAACTGTGTAAAACCTTTGCCGGAATTTTTCATCTGATCAGTTACCTGATGGGTATAGGTTTTGATCTGATCGTTAAAGATTTTGTATTCCAGTTCTCCTTTTTCGATCTGTTTTAGTTTATGTTCCCAGTCTCCGGTTAGTTTCGGAGAAAGAATGGCAAATCCTTCCAGATTCTTAACAAATTCAATCCCCAGATCACTTGGGATGAGTTTTTTCTTTTCTCTTTGGATATAACCTCTTTTGATGATGGTTTCTATTATTCCTGCGCGTGTTGCAGGAGTGCCAATTCCTTTTTCCTTCATTGCTTCCGCCAGTTCAGAATCTTCATCATTGAGTAATTTACCGGCTGTCTCCATCAGTTTTAAGAGAGAGGCTTCGGTGAGAATAGGTAGTGGTTTTGTTTTTTTGGCTTCGATCTCTTTTGATATCACATTCGTAATCTCATCTTTTTCGAGAGGTGGGAGTAAGGTGTCTTCATCTTCTTCATCCAGATTTTTTCCGTCAAAGATCTTAAAACCGATATCTTTTAAAATATTTCCCCGGGCGATCAATTCTACTTCGTTTGAATCGAGAACAACTTTGGTGGAATCTTTTAAAACCGGTTTATGAAAGGCTTTGCAAAACTGGAACAGAACGAGTTTGTAGATATTTCGCTCTCCTTCTGCCAGCCCCTGAGGATTTTTCCCCGTTGGGATGATGGCATGGTGATCGGTTACTTTTTTATCATTGATGGGCCTTTTATTTTTTCTTTCCAGAATGACCTCCAGGTGCTGTGTATAACTTTTCAATTGATAGCTCTTCAGAGTTTCAAAGGTCTGGTAAATATCATTGATCATATCTTTACTCAGATATCTGCTGTCGGTTCTGGGATAAGTAATGATCTTATGCCTTTCGTATAGATTCTGTGCAAATTGCAGGGTTTCCTGTGCGGAATAACCATGTTTTTTATTGGCTTCGGCCTGTAAAGAGGTCAGATCGAAGGGCAAAGGCGTGGCGGTTCGTGTCTCTTTCTTTTCAATGTCTTTAACCAGGGCTTTGTCAGAGATCTTTTCCAGAGTTTTTTCAGCCTCCTCTTTTTTGCTGAATTTCCCGTCTACGATCGCCTTAAAATTCTGGTCATGGTTTTTTAAAATTGTGAAAATAGTAAAGTAATCTTCCGGAACAAAATTCTTATTTTCCAGATAACGGTTTACGATCAGGGCAACTGTGGGGCTTTGAACTCTTCCCACGCTAAGGGTTCTCCCGGTATTGGCACTTCTGGTCAGAGCGATCGATCCGTTAAGGCCCACCAGCCAGTCGGCTTCTGCTCGGGCTTTGGCAGAATAATACAAATTGTTGTATTCCAGTCCGTTTTTTAAGGTAGCGAAGCCTTTCTTTATGGCTTCATCGGTCATGGAAGAGATCCATAAACGTTTAAAAGGCACTCTTACCTTGGCCATCAGGTAGATATATCTGAAGATCAGTTCTCCTTCTCTTCCGGCATCTGTAGCATTGATGATCTCATCGGCTTCCTTAAAAAGTTTTTTAATTACCGCAAATTGTTTTCTTTTTCCCTGATCGGGAGCCAGTTCCAGATCGATCTTTTCCGGAATTACCGGCAGATTGTCAAGACTTAGGTGTTCCTGGTATTTTTTGATATTGGCCAGTTCGATCAGATGGCCGAAAGCATACGTTACGGCATAATCGTTACCGCTGAGATAGCCGTCATTTCTTTGGTTTGCTCCTACAATTTTTGCGATGTCTCGTGCTACAGATGGCTTTTCGGCAAGGATTACTTTCATGAAATAGATTAAAAATTTGAGATAAAATTTTATGTTTGTTAGCCGAATGCCTTCTCAAGATCGTTCCAGAAATCAGGATAGGATTTACTCACTACTTCGGCATTTTCAATTTTTATGGGTACTTTTAAAGACAAAGGAGCAAAGGCCATGGCCATCCGGTGATCATCATAGGTTTTGATACTGATGTTCTTTTTAATCTGATGAGATGCTTTCAGGTGAAGACTTTTATCGGTAATTTCAATTTCAGCGCCCAGTTTTTGTAATTCATTTTTCAGTGCCACCAAACGGTCTGTTTCTTTTATTTTAAGCGTATGTAATCCGGTAAGGTCACAGGAAATTCCGAGTCCAAAACAACTTACAGCAACAGTTTGCGCCAGATCGGGCGAATTGGCCAGGTTCAAGTTGAGATGTTTTATTTCTTTTGGCAGTTTATGTAAAATAATGGTATTTTTTTCAAATTTTGTTTCTACACCAAAATGCTTATAGATCTCAACCAAAGAGCTGTCTCCCTGTAAACTGTTCTTTTTGTATGAGGAAAGTTGGATCGTTTTGTTATCGCTCTGAGCGATCAGACTGTAAAAATAGGAGGCCGAACTCCAATCGGATTCAACAGTTAAAACAGCATCTTCAATTTTTTCTTTTTTAGCAATCTTTATAATATTATCTTCCCATTGTGTTTCAATTCCAATTTGGTTTAATAAGGCCAGAGTCATTTTGATATAAGGAACTGAGGTGATCTTACCCAGCAATTCTAACTCGAGTCCTTTGGGTAATCCCCCAGCGACCAAAAGTAAAGCGGAAATATACTGACTGCTTACATTTCCTTTGATCTTTACCTTATTATTTGTCAGTTCTTTTCCTTTGATCCTTAACGGAGGGAAACCGTCATTTTTTAAATAAGTAATATCTGCCCCGAGCTCTTTTAAGGCATCCACAAGTATTTTTACCGGGCGGTTTTGCATACGCTCTGAACCGGTCAGGATGATATCAGAATTTTCCTTTACGGAAAAATAAGCGGTTAAAAAGCGCATTGCTGTTCCGGCATGACCGATATCAATAGTACCATTTTGCGAAGTCAAAGCTTTGAGCAAGTGCCGGGTATCATCAGAATCGGAAAGATTTTTTAAAACTATATTTGGAAATATCTTTTGCAGGATCAGCATTCTGTTGGATTCACTTTTAGAGCCCGAAATGGTAATTTTCACCTTCTTGATCGTATCGCCGGTATGGTCTAAATATAAATCCATAAAAACTATCGGAATTAATAATTATTGTTATTTTTAACTTATTATTTAAAAAGAAATATCATGAAAAAAATATTACACTTCCTTTTCTTCATTTTTATTTTTGCAAGCTACAAAGGTAATGCACAAAAGAATGATACCAAATTTTCAGAAGATTTTTATAAGAGTGTTCAATGGCGTAATATTGGTCCGTTCAGAGGAGGGAGAAGTGCTGCGGTGACCGGAGTCCCGGGGAAGAGCAATTTATTTTATATGGGTGCAACCGGTGGCGGCGTGTGGAAAACTACTGATGCCGGAAATACATGGAAAAATATTTCAGATGGTTTTTTTGGAGGTTCAATTGGTGCTATAGCTGTTAGCCAATGGGATAACAATGTGATCTATGTGGGCGGAGGAGAAGTAACCGTTCGTGGAAATGTTTCTTCCGGTAACGGGATATGGAAATCGGTGGATGCCGGAAAGACCTGGATATTTACCGGACTGAAGAATTCACGGCATATTCCAAGAATCAGGATCCACCCTAAAAATCCCGATATTGTTTTTGCTGCCGTTTTGGGAGATCTTTATAAATCTTCTACGGAAAGAGGAGTTTACAAATCGACAGATGGAGGAAAGAACTGGAAAAAGGTTCTTTTTGCCAATGCAGATGCCGGAGCTGTAGATCTGATCATGGATCCTAACAATCCAAGAATTCTTTATGCCAGCACATGGAATGTCAGAAGAACCCCTTACAGTCTTTCCAGTGGAGGAGAAGGTTCTGCGCTTTGGAAAAGTACCGATGCCGGAGAAACCTGGAAAAATATTTCAAAAAATGAAGGTTTGCCTAATGGAATCTGGGGGATTACAGGGATTACAGTTTCCCCACTCGATTCCGATGTGGTCTGGGCGATCATTGAGAATAAAGAGGGTGGAGTTTACCGTTCAAATGACGCGGGGAAAACCTGGAAAAGGGTCAATAAAGAAAGAAAACTGCGTCAGAGAGCCTGGTATTATTCAAGGATCTATGCCGATACAAAAGATAAAAACACGATCTATGTGATGAATGTACAGTACCACCGGTCAAAGGATGGTGGGAAAACCTTTGAAACTTTTAATGCACCACATGGTGATCACCACGACCTGTGGATCGCTCCGGAAGATGCCAGCCGGATGATTATAGCTGATGATGGTGGGGCTCAGATCACATTTGATGCAGGGGAGAACTGGAGTACATACAATAACCAGCCTACGGCGCAGATCTACCGTGTTACTACAGATCATGCGTTTCCTTACAGGATCTACGGAGCTCAGCAGGATAATTCTACGGTAAGAATCCGTCATCGAAGCGATGGCAGATTTATAAGTGAAAAGGACTGGGAAAGCACTGCCGGCGGAGAAAGTGCACATATTGCGGTTGATCCTGCGAATAATGATGTGGTTTACGGGGGCAGCTACAGCGGATTCCTGACCCGTGTTAACCATAAAACCAAAGAAGTAAGAGCGATCAATGTATGGCCGGATGATCCGATGGGACATGGAGCGGAGGATTTTAAATATCGTTTTCAATGGAATTTTCCAATCTTCTTTTCGCCACATAACCCCAAAAAATTATATACCGCTTCTAATCATTTGCATGTAACTTATAATGAAGGCCAATCCTGGGAGATCATCAGTCCGGATCTAACCCGGAATGATCCGAAAACACTAAAAGCTTCCGGAGGCCCGATTACAAAAGACAATACCGGAGTGGAATATTACGCTACCATTTTTGCTGCTGTGGAATCGCCTGTTGAAAAAGATCTGATCTGGACAGGCTCAGATGACGGATTGGTCTATATCACCAGAGACGGAGGGAAAAACTGGAATAATGTTACCCCAAAAAGCATGCCTGAGTGGATGATGATTAATTGTATTGAGGTGGATCCTTTTGTAAAAGGAGGCGTTTTTGTTGTGGGAACAAAATATAAATCAGGCGATTATAAACCGTATATCTATAAAACTGATAATTACGGTAAAAGCTGGAGGCTGATTGTGAATAATATTGATTCTGAAGATTTTACAAGGGTTTTAAGGGCAGATCCCAAACGTAAGGGGTTGTTGTTTGCCGGTACCGAGAAAGGAATGTATATCAGTTTCGACAATGGAAATTTTTGGCAAAAGTTTAAACTGAACCTACCGGTAGTACCTGTTACCGATCTGTCCATAAAAAATAATAATCTGATTGCGGCAACACAGGGGAGATCTTTCTGGATTATTGATGATCTGGAACCTCTACGTCAGATCGATAAAAATCTGATCAAAGAAGATTTCTTTTTATACAAACCTGCCAACACCTATAGAATGGGAGGAGGAAGAGGAGCAACATCAAAAACTCTGGGGCAAAATGCCTATGGGGGTGTTGCCGTTCATTTTTATGTGAAGGATACGGCCAAAACCGATACGATAAGTCTTACTTTTTACGATTCAAAAAATCAACTGATCCGTAAATTCTCCAATCATTCCGACAAGGAGAAAAAGGAAGGAAAATTAAAAGTTAAACCCGGTAGCAATGTCTTTCACTGGGATTTGATGTATCCCGGGGCAGACAAAGTAAAAGGAATGATCCTGTGGTGGGCTTCGTTAAACGGACCGAAAGCACTTCCAGGCAAATACAGCGTTAGTCTTACAAAAAACAAACGATCAAAAACACAGGAATTCAATCTGCTTAAGGATCCTAGAAGTACAGCTACCCTTCAGGATATGCAGGCTCAGTTCGATTTTATTACTGAGGTAAGAGATAAACTGACGGAAACACATCTGGCACTTAAAAATATCACGAAAGTGAAAGATCAGATCAATGTTTTAAAGAAATCGGTTTCTGATAAAGATAAGTATAAGGAATTATTGGATTATGCCGATAGTATTTCAAAACAACTTACCGAGATCGAGAACAATCTTTATCAAACCAAGAGTAAAAGCAATCAGGATCCGTTAAATTTTCCGATTAAACTTAACAACAAACTGGCACATTTAAATTCGCTTACCTCTATGGGTGATTACAGGCCTACAGATCAGGCCATTGCTTTTAAAAATGAGGTAATTGGAGAGATTGATAAAGAGTTAAATGCCTTAAAGAAGATCTTTAACATAGAGGTTATAAATTTAAACCGGAAAGTAAAAGAGAGTAATATCGATTTGATCCATATTGATTAAATCAAAAGATCATTTTTTCTGATCTTAAGAGATCTTTTTTGCCTTTCGCTTATAAAAATATGAGATTATAAGTCCGTAAACAACCGCACCTATAATTTTACCGGTTAAATAACCGGGATTAGAATATTTTGAAAGAGCTCCGGAGAGGTCTTGCCCTCTAAACAGACCAAAGATGATATCGATTATTAAAACAACTACAAAGAAAAGCAGTGTGCTAAGGACTGCCATTTTTATAAATGAATATTCCTGAAATTTTTTATTGATCATGAGATTAAATTAAGATTTTTACCGGAGTTTTCTATTTTGATGATGGCGGTCGTGATCACGTTTGGTTTTTAGGTCCAGTTTTTTATCAAAGGCTTCCTGCAGATTGATCCCCGTTTGATTGGCCAGACAAAGCACTACAAAAAGTACATCAGCCAGTTCTTCACCGAGGTCTTTATTCTTATCACTTTCTTTTTCGCTTTGTTCACCGTAACGCCGTGCAATGATTCTGGCTACTTCGCCAACTTCCTCAGTTAACTGTGCCATATTGGTCAGTTCGTTAAAATATCTTACACCGTGTTCTTTGATCCACTTATCAACTTCTAATTGAGCATTCTTGATATCCATTAAAATAATTTTTAACAAAGATAGAAAATACTGATTAGCTAATGCTTTGATTTGATAATTAGTGTTTATTTGTAGTCAAGCACTCATCAAAATATACTAAAAGGCTACCCATATGGACAGCCTTTTTTGTTTTGCAAGTATCTTAGCTTTATAATTCAGGTAACTGATAACCCTTTCTGTATTCCCGGTGCATATAAAGATCAGCCTGTACATCATTTACAAATTCTTCTGTTTTAGGATTCCATTTTATCGGCCTGCCCAGATCGTAGGCAATATTTCCCAAAGTACAAACGGTACAGGATCGGTGGCCAATTTCTACGGGAACCACAGGATCTTTTCTGTTTCTTACCGCCTCGATAAAATTGATCTGGTGTGGGATCTTGGTTTCATAAGGTCCGAAATCCTTTTTAAAATCAGGTTTTAATGAGCTTTTGGAAGCTTTAAAATTACCTCTCGATACTTCTATCCATCCGTCTTTGCCCAGGAATTTCACCCCTTTGGTATTTTTTTTATCGAAAACTTCCTCAGTCATGATAATACCATCATCGTACTTATAAGTAAGATGTTTATAATCTTTATAGCCCGGAGGGATGATCTCTACGGGTCCGCTTTGATCTCTTCCAAGTCCCCACTGTGCAATATCGAACATATGTGCTCCCCAGTCGGTTGTAAATCCACCACCAATTTCTTTATACCATCTCCAGGCACCCCAAAGATCTTCATTCTTTTCAGGATTTAATGAAATGGGTGGGTTTAAAACATGATTATAATGCAAATAAGGATTTGGACCGAGCCACAGGTCCCAATTCAGGTCTTTGGGAAGGATCTCTCTGGGAAGATCATAAGGTTTTGGGGGTCCGCCCACATGAACAAATACTTTTTCGATTTCTCCGAGTTTCCCATCCTGAACAAGTTTAACAGCGTGCTGGAAATTAGGATCGGATCTTTGCTGACTTCCCACGCCAAGGATCCGTTTGTATTTTCTTACGGTATGGCGGAGCACCTTTCCTTCGAGTATGGTAAAGGTTAAAGGCTTTTCGAGATATACATCTTTTCCGGCCTTTAGCGCATCAATGGCAATCAAAGCGTGCCAATGATCTGGTACGGCAATTACTACGGCATCAATATCTTTTCTGGCAAGGAGATCCTGGTACCTTTCATAGGTTTTTACATCAGGAGTAACTCCTTTCTTTTTATAATGATTGGTCACTCTTTGTTTGAACCTTTCATTCTTAACCTGATAAACATCAGCAGAAGCAAGAACTTTAACGCCATCGATGTTAATAAAACCATTTAACAAAAACATGGCCTGTCTGCCAAGTCCGATAAATCCCAGATTAATGGTATTGCTGGGTTTAAAGGCACTAAAACCGGGTAAGATTGTAAAACCGGCGGCACCCAGTAAAGAAGTTTGTACAAAGGATCTACGGGATATTTTTTGTGGGCTCTTGTTTTTCATGCTTGTTGATTTTTAGATTTAAATTCTTGCTAATAAAGATAGTAAAAACTGATGATATACCGGTTTGTAAAAAAGGCAGATGTTAAGTTTAAGTTATTTAACAGGAATTTAAGTATTTGAGAGTCCTTTTTTCTATTAATTTGATACGGTCAACTACAAAAACACTTTATGAAATTATCTATCCCTTCTACAAAAATTTTAAATCCCGAGTGTTTTAATAAATCAATTTTATTCTTTTTAGCCTTCTTATCGTACATTCATTCTTATGCTCAATCAATAACAGATTCGACGAAAACTTTCTCTAAAATTGAAATAAATGGGGTTCTGCTTGACAGTAATAAAAAAACAGCTTTGCCTTATGCGAATATTCTGTTTCTTCATAAAAATGCAGGAATTATAACAAATGAGAAAGGACAGTTTTCAATTAAAAGCACAAAACTTAATGAAAATGATACACTTAGTTTTCAATATATTGGCTATGAGACAAAAAAGCTAACTATCAGGCAATTGGATAGTTCAGTCGTTGTTTACTTAAATGAAGATATTAATAATCTGAATGAAGTCTTTGTTTTTAGTAACGATATAGATGCAGAATCTGTAGTGAAAAAGGTATTGGAAAATAAAGAAAAGAATTACAAAAAAAGGTACGTAAAAAATCAGACTTTTGTTCGCAATAGATCGATATCGGATATCAATAAGATAAATTTTAATTTTAAAAAAAGTTCTGTTCCCGAGCTGAAGGAAGAAAAAATCAAAATGATCGAAAAGAAAATACCCAAACATTCAGTATCATTCACTGATTTTTTAGGTAATCTATTTTTTTCAACAAGCAGGGTGGATTCTCTGAAGATTAAAGTTGATCCTGTTAAACAGGTGAGTTTAAAAGATAAGAATCTGGCAGATACGGATCAGTTAGAATCTTTTTTTGAAAAACTTATGACAGATGTTGATAGAGATGAATACTGGAAAATAAAAAGCGGAATTCTGGGAAGTAAAATACAGATAGACAGCGATCTTGATAAATCAGTAAGAGATTCTTTAAAAAGGATCAATGAAAGAAAATATAAAACAAAGTATTTTCGTAATTCTTTAGGGTATTATTATAAATACAGTTCATTTGAGGATAAGGACGAATGGGATTTTTTATATCATACGAACAGATACGAATATACTTTGGTGGGTGGAACTGAAGTAAACGGAGAGGATGTTTACATTATAGATTTTTCCCCGGGAAATAATGGAAAATTTGAAGGAAGAGTTTTTATAACCTTAAAAACTTTTGCATTGATCAGGGCCGACTATAAATATGCGAAAGGCAAAACAGGTACCAGTATTAATTTATTTGGCGTTGGATATGAGAATAATGTTTTTAGCGGGTCCATTTCCTTTGAAAAAAAATTTGATTCCTATCAACTGAAGTACTGTTCAAAAAAAGAGGGTTCAAAAATCAGGGTTGACAGAAATTTGTCCCTGATAAAAAAGAGAAAGAGGTTTTTAGTAGATAAAAAATTAAATGAAGTGAAGGTGAAATTTAATTTTTCAGTTTCTGAAGAAAATTCTTTTGAAATGCTTGTTTTAGATCAGAAGCCCATCTCAAAGAGACAATTTGATGATTTTAAGGAAAAAGAATATATGAAAATGATCTATGTTGATCAGTTTGATGATCATTTATGGGAGGGTTATTCCATCATAGAGCCAATAAAACAAATGAGAGCATATAAAAAGAAATGATTTTTTTTATACAGATGTGGCAATAGCATTCCCTGCAATAAAACCCCCGGTCCAGGCATTTTGGAAATTAAAGCCCCCGGTAACAGCATCGATATTTAAAACTTCACCGGCAAAAAAGAGGTTTTTATGTATTTTACTTTCAAAGCGTTTAAAGTTGATCTCTTTTAGATCCACCCCTCCGGCAGTAACAAATTCCTCTTTAAAAGTGGCCTTTCCGGTGGAGGTAAAAATACCATGGGTTAACTGATTGCTGAGATTCTCAATTTGTTTGTTGGAAACATCAGCCCAGCGGGTGTCTTTATTGATTTGTGAAGCAGAAACCAGTTTTACCCAAAGGCGTTTTGAAATTGCTTCGAAAGGAGATCTTAAAATAAGCTGCTTTTTAGGATTTGATTTTTTTACAGATTTAAGTTTCTCCAATACCTCATTAGATGATCTTGACAACCAGTTAATCTTTACCTGAAATTGATAATTCTTTTCGGCCAGATATAAGGCTCCCAAAGAGGAAAGTTTTAAAATAGCAGGTCCGCTTAAACCCCAATGAGTGATTAAAACGGGTCCATTGGATTTAAATTCAGAATTTTTGACTTGAATACTTGCATTTTTTACAGAAACCCCCGGAATATCATTTATCCTGTCATCATTGATCTTAAAAGTAAAAAGTGAGGGTACCGGAGGAATGATTTTATGTCCCATTTTTTCAATGATCTTCCATATTTTAGGATTGCTTCCTGTGGCAATCAGAATTTTACCGGCCAATAGATCCTCCTGATCAGTTTTGATCAGATATTTATCTCCCTTTTTTTCAATATGAGTAACATTTTGATTGAGTCTGATCTTTATTTTGTTATTTTTTGCATTTTGAACAAGGCAGCCGATAATATCCTGAGAAGAATTTGATACCGGAAAAACCCGGTTGTCTTCTTCAATTTTTAAAGGGATGCCTCTGTTTTCGAACCATTCCATTGTATCTCCGGTCATAAAAGTGTGAAAAGGCCCAAGTAACTCTTTTTTCCCACGCGGATAAAATTCAACCAGTTCCTGAGGGGTAAAACAGGCATGAGTAACATTACATCTTCCGCCACCAGAAACCTTTACTTTTTGAAGTACTTTATCACTTTTTTCAAGGAGGATAATTTGGAGATTGGGATTTCTTTCAGCCATGATGGTCGCTGCAAAAAATCCGGTAGGGCCTCCGCCGATGATGACTACCTGCTGTTTCAAAGTATTAATTTTTTATAGGGAAGGAGGGTAGGATAACCTTTTTTAATAAAATATTTCGGGGTGTCCTCATTTCCTGTTGCCAGAATAAAATCGCCTCCCCAGGCTCCCAGACTTTTGGTCTGGCCAAAATAATCGGGAAAAAGACTTTTTTGAACCGGTTCTCTTTTGATTACCGAAGCTATAATTTCTTCGTGTGCTGAGAGGATCTTTTCAAAATCATTTAGTTTTTTGCAATTGATCATTTCACCGGTGAGTCTATCAATTTCCTGTACTGCCGATTTCAGATCATTTTTCTCAGCTTTATATTTTTTGATCTCTTTACTGCTGATCTGTTTTTTGTTCAGATACACAAAGTATAACTGATCTTTAAATACAGGATCGAAATTTACTTTTTCTACCCGGGGTTTATTCTTTTCTTTCTGAAAAAGGATGGGAGAATTGTGTTGAGCACAGGCAATATCATATCCACTTCCACCAAAGCTTTTATACAGCAAAGTATAAGGATCTACCTGAGCCCATTGTGCTATATTGTTGATCAGGGTTGAGGAAGTGCCAAGTCCCCAGTCCCCTGGGAAATTTAAGATAGTTTCTGCAAGAGATCCCTGGGGAGATCGTAAAAAACCGGGATTCAAAATACGGGTTTCTTTTAAAATATTTTGAAGTGTTTGAGCAATTTGGTCATCGGTTTCCTTCGTAAAAGAGAAATCTTTCAGCTTAAACTCACAGGAAAACCAATTATCGCCGTTTTCCTTATTACTTCTCCATTTCAATACAGGATCCTGTATTTTTTCTACCCTGAGTTCTTGCCCGAATTTTACAGGTAAAGCCAGGGCTTTTGCTCCGTCGAGAACTATATATTCTCCGGTAAGCAGTAGTTTTCCGTTGCTGTAGAATTTGGGCATGATTTATACTTTATCTTTATTGTAAAGTGGTAAGATGATAAACGATAAACCACCAAAGAACAGTACCATCAGTGTTTGAGCAGTCCACATGATCCATCCAAAGGCCAGAGCCGGATTTTCCGGAACATCATAAAGAGTTATTGCACTGGCTACAAATACTGGATAGGTTCCAAGTCCGCCATTTGTAAGAGCCATGCTTAAACCACCTACTACAAAACCAACAATGATCGCCCCGAAAGGAAGGTTAGAGGTCTCCGGAAGAGCAAAGGTTACAACGTAGAACATCAGAACGTACATCAGCCAGATAAAAATAGTGTGTAAGATAAAAGCCCATTTTTTCTTCATCTTAAAGATGCTCATTACCCCCTGTATGAGTCCGTTAATAAACTCACGGATCTTTACAAAAAATGGATTACTGGATTTTTGTGCTATCCTGTAAAAAATAATACCCAGAATAATCACCCCTCCTATAATCAAATAAGAATAATAACTGCTGTCCTCTTTATCATTAAACAGGTATTTTGTTAAGAGTTCGGTTTGTAGGAAAAAAGCGGTAGCGATAATCCCCAGTAACATGATCACATCGGCAATTCTTTCAGAGACAATGGTTCCTATGGCCTTTTCAATAGGGATATCTTCATATTTTGAAATGGCCGTGGCCCTGGCGATCTCACCTGCTCTTGGTACGATCAGATTTACCAGATATCCTACAAGTACAGCCATGATGGTATTGGGAAATTTGGGTTTGTATCCCATAGGTTCCAGCATATAATTCCAACGGTAAGCCCTCGAAAAATGACTTAAGATACCAAAGAGTAAAGAGAGCATTACCCACCAGTAATTCGCTGTCCGGAATGAATTTTTGATTGCTTCGATATCTTCAGCGGTGAGTTTTGAAACCGAATACCATATCAAAAGCAACCCTAAAGAGATAGGGATTAAGGTAAAGATGATCTTTTTTGTTTTTTTATTCAAGGGAATCAGGTAAGTGAATTATCTTTTTCATTTGGAAAAACAATTGATGGTTTGAAATTTTTAGCTTCCTCAAAATCCATCGTAGCATATGAAATGATAATTATGATATCTCCTTTAGCCACTTTACGAGCAGCGGGACCGTTCAGGATGATTTCTCCTTTTTTTCTTTCTCCTTTGATAACATAAGTAATCAGTCGTTCACCATTGTTTATGTTAACAATATGAACTTTCTCACCTTCAATCAGGTTTGCAGCATCCATCAGGTCCTCGTCAATAGTAATACTACCCACATAATTCAACTCGGAACCGGTAATGCTAACCCGGTGTATTTTAGATTTTACAACTTCAATAAACATCTCCTCAAGGATTTAATCTAAATATCTTTTAGGCTGCAAAGATACTCAATTCAGAGCAATGTTGTCAATAAGTCGTATTTTTTCAGCAAAAACAGCTATAAATCCACGATATTTAACATTTTTTTTAACAAATAGGGCGGGTTTTAAAGTTAAAGCATCAGCAATTTCAAAGTATTCAAGATCGAGCAGTTCATTGTTTTGAAATACCTGTTCCACATAGGATTTCACCCCCGAAATACTGTTATTTTTAAACATTTCTTTAGCTTCGTTCAGTGTTTTATAGATCAAAGGAGCTTCTTTACGTTGTTCTTTTGTTAGTCTTACATTTCTTGAGCTCATAGCAAGTCCGTCGGGTTCTCTGTAAATATCACAACCTATAATATTTACAGGCAGTTTTTCGGTTTCCACCATTTTTTTAATGATAAGAAGTTGCTGGTAGTCCTTTTCGCCAAAATAGGCATTGTCTGGCTTTACTATTTCCAGCAATCGTTTAACTACTGTTCCAACTCCCTCAAAATGCCCATCCCTGAAAAGGCCTTCCATATATTTGTCCAGTCCGGCAAAATTAAAGGTTTCAGAGGTGGTTTCAGCCGGGTAGATCTCTCGGACTGAGGGAACAAAAACGATGTTACAATTTGCTTTTTCCAGCAGATCGAGGTCGGTATTCAAAGTTCTCGGATATTTATCGAGATCCTCAGCTTTGTCAAATTGAGTAGGGTTTACGAAAATACTCACGACGGTATAGTCATTTTCATCAGTTGCCTTTTTAATCAGTGAAAGGTGGCCCTCATGCAGGGCGCCCATAGTTGGAACAAAACCAATCGTTTGGGTTTTGTCTATATTCGATAAAAATTTGGTTAGAGTTTCTACCTCTTTGAAAACTATCATGGTTGCGTTAAAAATTGTTAATAAGCTTTTGAACTTTGATTTAAGGCTGAAAATTACATATATTTTTCGTAATTTTGCACAATTATAAAATGAAAGGTTGATGAAAGATAAGAGAATACTATATGTTTCTTCTGAATTAGTACCCTATTTACCCGAAAACGATATCTCTAAAATTGCTTTTGACCTGCCTAAAGCTATGCATAGTCAGGGAGTTCAAATCAGAATGTTTATGCCTCGGTTTGGAGTGATCAATGAAAGAAGACATCAGTTGCATGAAGTAATCAGGTTATCCGGTATGAATTTAATAATCAACGATCTGGATATGCCGTTGATCATTAAAGTAGCTTCTATTCCCAAAGAAAGAATGCAGGTTTATTTTATTGATAATGAGGATTATTTTAAACGTAAAGCTGTATTAAAGGATGAGGAAGGGAATTTGTTTAAAGATAATGATGAAAGGGCTATTTTCTTTGCCAAAGGGGTGGTTGAAACCGTTAAGAAGTTAAAATGGGCTCCTGATATTATTCATGTACACGGTTGGTTAGCCTCTCTGGTGCCTTTGTATATCAGGTCTTATTATAAAAATGATCCGCTTTTCTCAGATAGTAAAATTGTTACTTCTGTTTATAATGAATCTTTTGACAAGTTTGTCAATAAAGAGGATCTTCTTGAAAAGATCAAGTTTGACAATATTGATGAAGAAAAGTTAGCTGTTCTGAATGAATCCGGAGAGAATTGTATGATGAAAATGGCTATACTGAATTCTGATGCTGTAATCAAAGGAAATAAAGAACTAACAGAAGAGCTGGAAAATACAATAGATAGTATAAATATTCCTGTGCTTGAGCATGAACAAAATGAAAATCTATCCGAACTTTATTCTAATTTTTACTTAAACAAAGTATTACAATAATAAAAAATCAAAGATCTTTATGTTAAAAATTTCAGCAGGCATTATTAAAAATGTGGGAATTCTACTTTTGCTTTTTTTTGCCATCTCAGCTTGTGAAAGGGATATTGAAAATATAGGTGTTGACCTGATTGATAATGGTGCATTTAAAGTTGGAGATACGCTTGTTGAAGTAGTTGCCTATAATGTAAATGTGGAAGCCTCAAGGGTTGATAACAACGAGCATAATGCAAGTACGTTAGCTTTATTAGGGGTTAACAGGAATTCCAATTTCGGGTATGTAAAAGCTGATATAGTTTCTCAGCTTATTCTCCCCCCTACAGGAGTGGATTTTGGCGATAATCCTGTAATCGATCTGGTTGTTCTGGATATCCCTTATTTATCTACAAAAGATTCTTTGCAAAATGCCTATGATCCGGAAACAGGAGAAGAAATTCTCGATGATGACGGAAACAAAATAAGAGTTCCCAGTTTTACTATTGATTCGATCTATGGAAATAAAGAGATCCCTTTTCAGATCAAAGTAAATGAGTTGGAAACATTTTTAAATGTTCTCAATCCTGAGGATCCTTCTAAAAAAATGACTTATTATTCCGATAAAGAATTTCAAAAAGGAGCAGAGCTGTATTTAGGTGATTTTAAACCCAACCGGAATGATACGGTTTTGTACGTGGAAAGAAGATATTTAGATGATGATCCTTCAACAGTAGATGATATTGATACGATCAAATCGGAAAACTCAAGTCCATCCATGAAATTTTATCTTGATAAACAGTTTTTTAAGTCCCGTTTTCTGGATCAGCAAGATGCCCCATATTTTGATTCAAATGAAAATTTTGTTCATTATTTTAAAGGATTGGTGGTAGAAGCTATGGGAATGGATGGAAGTTTGATGAATCTGTCAGCCATTCAAACCCGTATGACTATTTATTATACTCAAGATGAGATCAAGAATGAGGCGGATGGTGAAGATTTGAACGGAAACGGAATTACAGGAGAGGACGGAGTAACCGTGCGTTCTAAGAAATTAATGAATTTTAATGTTGGGGGTACCAGAGCAGCAAATTATACAAGAGATTATTCCGGAACACCGGTGGAAAATGCAATGATGAATCCTGATATAAATAATGGTGAAAAAGAACTTTTTATTCAGGGAGCTGCCGGATCTAATGCAATGATCAACTTATTTACACCTCAAAGTCTTCAGGAATTGCGTGATAAGAACTATCTGATCAATGAGGCAAATCTCATCCTGAAAGTAGATAAATCCCTGCAAAAAGGCAAAGTTCCAAATCAGTTGTTTTTATACAAATATGATTCAAATACCATACTTGAAGATCTGCAAGCCTATGGTTTTGATGTATTTGGTGGTAGTTTGGTATACGATGATGATGGTGAACCTGATTATTATAAATTCAGACTTACTACTTATATTACAAAACTGTTAAACGATCCCGACAAAGGCCCCGAACCCTTAGTTTTGAAATCGTTTAATCCAACAGATACCCCCAATTTTGAAGAACACGATTCAATTGTAAAAGATTACAGCTATATTCCAAAAGGGGTTATTCTTCATGGAAACCTTCCGGAGTCAGATGCTAATCGTTTAAAACTTCAAATATTTTATTCAAAATAACGTTATAAGTACATATTAACTATATTTGTTTCTGAAACAAACTCAAACTCAAGTAAATTATGTGCGGAATAACCGGTTATATTGGTTATAGGGATGCATATCCTATAATCATAAACGGATTAAAGCGTTTGGAATATCGTGGCTATGATAGTGCCGGAGTAATGCTTTATGACGGAAACAGTATCAATCTCTCCAAAGTAAAAGGAAAAGTAAGTGTTTTAGAGGAAAGGGTTCAGGAAAACAATTCCGGCCAGTCAATTATAGGTATTGGCCATACGCGCTGGGCAACCCATGGAATCCCTAACGATCTAAATTCTCACCCGCATCTTTCACAATCGGGTAATCTTGCTATTGTTCATAACGGGATCATAGAAAATTATGCTTCTTTAAGAAAAGAACTTAAAGATCGAGGATATACTTTCCGGTCGGATACCGATACTGAAGTCTTGGTCAATCTGATAGAAGAGATAAAAATACAGGAAGGTGTTAAACTTGGGGAGGCAGTTCAAATAGCTTTAAATCAAGTGATCGGTGCTTATGCTATTGTGGTTTTCGACAGTGAAAAACCTGACGAAATGGTGGTGGCTAAACTGGGAAGTCCAATCGCTATAGGAATAGGAAAGGATAATGACGAATTCTTCGTAGCCTCAGATGCTTCTCCTTTTATTGAATATACCAAAGATGCTATTTATCTTGAAGATGGTGAAATGGCGATCATTAAAAAAGGGCGGGAAGTTAAAATTCATAAAATTCAGGATGATGAAGAGGTAGACCCCAATATTCAGCAATTGCAACTCAGCCTGGATCAGATTGAAAAAGGAGGCTATGAGCATTTTATGCTGAAAGAAATTCATGAGCAACCTGAAGCGATAACGGATACTATAAGAGGAAGACTTTTGCCTGAGCAGGGTATTATTAAGATTTCCGGACTGGAAAATAACATGAAAAGATTCCTCAATGCTGAGCGAATCATCATTGTGGCCTGTGGAACTTCCTGGCATGCCGGACTGGTTGCCGAATACAGCTTTGAGGAATTTGCAAGGATTCCTGTTGAGGTGGAGTACGCTTCAGAATTCAGGTATCGTGATCCGGTAATTACCGAAAAGGATATTGTAATTGCCATTTCCCAGTCGGGAGAAACTGCCGATACCCTGGCGGCGATCAAAATGGCTAAATCGAAAGGCGCATTTGTTTTTGGAGTATGTAATGTGGTGGGTTCCTCTATTGCGAGAATCAATGATTCAGGGGTTTATACACATGCCGGACCTGAAATTGGTGTGGCTTCAACCAAAGCCTTTACTACACAGATCACGGTACTCACTTTGATGGCCTTACGACTGGCAAGAGCAAAAGGTACGATTACCAGTGCCGATTTCAGATTGTATTTACAGGAGATGGAATTGATTCCTAAAAAAGTAGCACAATTACTTCAGGTGGATAAGCATGTAAAAGAAATAGCCCAAAGATATTTGTTATCGACCAACTGTTTATACCTGGGAAGAGGTTATAATTTCCCCGTAGCTCTGGAAGGAGCCTTAAAATTAAAAGAGATCTCCTATATCCATGCAGAAGGTTATCCGGCTGCAGAGATGAAACACGGGCCCATTGCGTTGATAGACGATAGGATGCCTGTAATTGTAATCGCCACAAATAAAGGTCATTACGACAAGATTGTTAGTAATATACAAGAGATTAAATCCCGAAGCGGAAAGATTATTGCTATTGTAACTGAAGGGGATATAACCGTTAAAGAAATGGCTGATCATGTGATCGAGATTCCGGAAACCGAAGAAGCTTTATCTCCCTTGTTAACCACCATTCCATTACAACTTTTATCGTATTATATTGCGGTGATGAGGGGCTGTAATGTGGACCAACCAAGAAATTTGGCTAAGTCCGTTACGGTGGAGTAGTATCTGTAAAAATAGTAGATTGAGCGGGTGAATAGTTCCATACGGATATATTCACCCACTCACTTTTTAGATAGGAAAAACCAGAGTTATTTTTTAAATAAAGCTATATTTAAAAAAATATCAGATAAATATTTAAT
>JANTGS010000018.1 GCA_024762795.1 Flavobacteriaceae bacterium
GAGATCACAAAAATTCTTAAACACGATGGCATACACAGGATCCTGATCGATAATTTCAACTATAAAGATACCGTAAAAGCTGTTGAAATGATTGGCGACCATTGTCAAACAGAATCTTCAGGGGGTATTACCTTAAAAACGGCCCGGTCTTATGCCGAATGTGGGGTGGATTATATTTCCTCCGGAGCCCTTACCCACTCTGTATCTAATATGGATCTCAGTCTGAAAGCCATGTGATCACCACAAAAAAACATGCTGTACCTTTGAATCTGAAAAATTGAGATTATTTTTTAGTGTCTCAAGAATAAATATGTATTTTTGTTGCTTATGGCAAAAAGAAAAAAAACCACTACAAAACCTAAGCGTAGGCCCAGGAAAAAGAACCATATAACCGCTTTTTTTAAAAGCAAGCAAACACATCTGGTAATAGGAGTTTTTATTTTTACCGTAGCAATTTTCTTATTGATTGCCTTCTATTCTTTTTTTAACCATTGGAAAGCCGATCAAAGTGTACTGAACAATTTTTTTGACAGAGAAATTGAGGTTAAAAATGTTTTGGGAAAACTAGGGGCCGGTTTGAGTAACTTCTTTGTATTCGACGGATTTGGACTTGCCACCTTTATTTTTCCGCTGTTACTTTTCTTTACCGGGCTTTATATCATCCTGGATATCTCTTTAAAACCTTTGAGAAAATCGTGGATCAACTGGTTAATGATCATGATATGGTTATCTGTTACTCTTGCTTTCTTTATTCCCAAACATCCTGTATTTGCTGGAAAAATAGGATACGAGGTTGTTGATTTTTTACAGATCTATATGGGAAAGACGGGCGTTTTACTCCTCATTATCTTTATGGCCCTCGCATTTATTATTTCCCGTTATAAGATCACTCCACAAAAGATCAAAAGTGCAGTACCAAAGAAAAAAGAAAAGAAAAATAAGATTATTGATGATCTAACCGAAGAAGGTTATATTTCTGAAACCATTCCTGAAACTGCCGAATTAAAACTGGAAGTTCCGAAAAAAATTGAAGAACCTGATGCCATTTCTGAAGAAGATCTTATGCCGGAACTCAAGCTTGAAGAGAATCAGGCTACAGAAGAAACACCCGTACAGGATATTGAGATCAAGGTAGAAAAACCACTCGAAGAAGAAAAGATCGTTGAAAACCTATCTAACAAACTTGTTGAGGAATTCGGTGAGTTCGATCCTAAACTGGAACTGGGGGAATACCGTTTCCCGGGATTGAATCTTCTACGCGATTACACCAACGAGAATATTACCATAAATAAAGCTGAGCTCGAAGACAATAAAAACCGAATTGTTGAAACCCTGAGTCACTATAACATAGGCATTGACAGTATCAAAGCTACTATCGGGCCCACCGTTACACTCTATGAGATCGTACCGAATGCAGGAGTAAGAATCTCCAAGATCAAAAATCTGGAAGATGATATTGCACTTTCCTTATCAGCTCTTGGAATTCGTATCATTGCTCCTATTCCCGGAAAGGGAACCATAGGAATAGAAGTGCCCAATAAAAAACCATCGATCGTTTCGATGAAATCGGTTCTGGCCTCTCCAAAATTTCAAAATAACAAAATGGAGTTGCCTGTTGCCTTGGGTAAAACTATTTCCAATGAAACCTTTGTAGCCGATCTGGCTAAAATGCCTCACCTGCTGATGGCCGGTGCTACCGGACAAGGAAAATCGGTTGGGTTAAATGCGGTTCTCGCTTCCCTGCTTTACAAAAAACATCCTGCCGAGATCAAATTCGTACTGGTCGACCCTAAAAAGGTGGAACTTACTCTTTATAACAAGATCGAACGGCATTATCTGGCTAAACTACCGGATACTGAGGAAGCTATCATTACTGATACCAAACAGGTGATCAATACTTTAAACTCATTGACCATTGAAATGGACAACCGTTACGACCTGCTTAAAGGAGCTTACGTACGAAATATAAAAGAGTACAATGATAAGTTTAAACTGAGGAAATTAAATCCGGAAAACGGACATCAGTATCTACCTTATATTGTTTTGGTTATTGATGAATTTGCAGATCTGATCATGACTGCAGGTAAAGAAATTGAAGCGCCTATTGCCCGGCTTGCTCAGCTGGCCAGAGCTGTAGGAATACACCTGATCATCGCTACGCAAAGACCTTCTGTAAATGTAATTACAGGAATTATCAAGGCAAATTTCCCAACAAGGGTTGCCTTTAGAGTAACCTCAAAAATAGATTCACGTACGATTCTCGATTCTCAGGGAGCTGATCAACTGATCGGGAAAGGAGATATGCTGATCTCTACAGGAAGCTCGCTTACCCGCCTGCAATGTGCTTTTATCGATACTCCCGAAGTTGAAAAGGTTACCGATTTTATCGGTTCTCAACGGGCCTACCCTACCGCACATATTCTACCGGAGTACGTGGGAGACGATGTTAACTCATCATTAGATATTGATATGGATGACCGGGATTCTCTATTTGAAGAAGCTGCTCATTTAATTGTACAGGCTCAACAAGGTTCGGCATCTTTATTGCAGCGAAAATTAAAACTGGGGTATAATCGTGCCGGAAGAATCATTGATCAGCTTGAAGCAGCCGGTATTGTTGGCCCTTTTGAAGGCAGTAAAGCCCGACAGGTACTGGTACACGACATTATGGCTTTAAAGGATTTCCTTAACAATGAAAATTTATGACGGATCAAACATTCTTCATTAGAAAAATGAAGAATTGTAATGTAATCTTAAAAAACAATAACCAACCCATATTAAATTAAACATTTGAAAATTTTAAAAAAATGAAAAATATACTTTTAATCTTAACCGTTCTTTTAGGTAATTTTCTGTTTGCACAGAATGAAGCTGCTGCAAAGAAATTGCTGGATGATGTTTCTGAAAATATTCAGAAAAACGACCATATTTATATCAAATTTGATTATTCTCTAATAAATAAGGAAGCCGGCGTTGAACAAAATAACCATGGTGAACTTTCCATCCAGGGAGAAAAATACAATGTTAATTTTTTCGGAACCCTTCAGATCTATGATGGTAACAAAACCTATACGATCATTCCTGAGAATGAGGAAGTTAATATTTCAACAGCTGATGATGACAATGAAGAAACGCTGACCCCCCAGAAATTTTACACTTTTTACAAAAAAGGTTACAGCTACAGTATGGGTAAAAAGCAAAAGATCAAAGGAAAGGACATACAGTTTGTAAAACTCATTCCAATCGACAGCAACTCTGATATTGCTGAGGTAAAGATTGGAGTTGACCTGAAAAGTAACAATATCTATACAATAATAGAAAAAGGGAAGAACGGAACCCTGACTATTTTAACTGTCAAGAAATTTAAGACCGACCAAAAGATTAAAGAAGGCCTTTTTAAGTTTGACAGGAAAAAATACGAAGACCTTGGATATATGATCAATGATTAATTTGATTATACTGTACTTTGGCAACCTATGAAGATTCTAGACAAATATATTCTAAAAAGCTTTTTAACTCCGTTTCTTGCTACCTTACTGATCATCTTGTTCGTGCTTGTGATGCAGGCCCTGTGGCTTCAATTTGATAAGATCGCGGGAAAAGGAATCAGCTTTGTCATTATCTTTAAATTTCTGGGATATATCAGTTTAATGATGATCCCTACAGCATTGCCTATTGCCATCTTATTATCTTCGATCATGGCCATGGGAAACATGGCAGAAAATTACGAACTGGCCGCTGTAAAGTCGGCAGGGATCTCCCTGAAAAGGTTTATCAAACCCCTTCTTATCCTAATGATCGTGATGAGCGGGATCAACCTATTGTTCTTAAACTATATATTTCCGTACGCCTCATTAAAAACTCAGAACCTGATCTACAATATGAAGATGAAGGAGCCTGCTTTAGCTCTTATTCCGGGAACTTTTAATACAGAAATACCGGGCTATAGCATAAAATTTGATGAAAAATACGGCAAAGATGAAAATCTTCTTAAAAATGTTCTTATCTATGAAATTGCAGATAACAGAGTTAATAATAAAGTAATCACTGCAAAAAAAGGAACTATCGCCAATCAGGATGGAAGCCGGTATATGACCCTTATACTTGAAGACGGAAATTACTATGAAGATATTATCAAGAGAAAGAGCTCAATAGATGAACGGAAAAGAATACCTTTCAACAAGGCTACTTTTGATCAGTACACTGTAAATATTGACATTTCAAAAATTGGTAATTTTAATCCCGATGAAGAAAAATTTAAAACCGGAAGGCAAATGCTCAGCTTAAAACAGATCAATTTTTATACCGATTCACTTGTCGACCCTTATAAAAACTATATCAAAAATAAGGCCCACAGAATTTATATTACCCTGCGTGCTAATAAGTTGTACAAGGATAGCGTACCACATAATGAACTGAAACCTGATATCTTAACAAATTTTTCAAAAGAAAATCAGATGATGTTGGTGGATAATGCTAGCGAGCTGGCCAAAAATAATCTTGACGTGATCAACAGCTATAAAGAGATCGCTAAGGCAAAACAAAAGATCATCAATTCTTATAATACTGAATTTCATAAACGCCTGGCCTATTCTCTGGCCTGTATTGTATTATTCTTTATCGGAGCGCCTATTGGTTCTATTATAAGAAAAGGAGGATTTGGGCTGCCTATGATCCTGGCAATTGTTATTTTTGTATTCTATTTTTTCTTAAATACTTTAGGAGATAAGATGGCACAATCCAATACCATCTCCCCTTTTCTGGGAGGCTGGATGGCGACCTTTATCTTACTCCCATTAGGTTATTTTCTGATGAGAAGGGCCACAAGAGAAAAAGGAATCTTTAATATTGACATGTTCTTTCAACCCGTTAAAGATTTTTTTACAAGATTATTTAAATTAAAAAAAACATAAATGATGAATAAGACCATAAAACTCAATTCCATAGAAGAAGCCATTAAAGATATTAAAGAGGGTAAACTGGTAATTGTTGTTGATGATGAGGACAGAGAAAATGAAGGTGATTTTGTCGCTGCAGCGGAAAAGGTCACTCCGGAGATGATTAATTTTATGGCAACTCACGGCCGTGGTTTGATTTGCGCTCCCCTATCAGAAAAAAGATGTGCCGAGCTCGATCTAAACCTGATGGTTGGAAAAAATACGGTTTTACACAATACGCAGTTTACCGTTTCGGTTGATCTTATCGGACAAGGATGCACCACGGGAATCTCAGCTCATGACAGGGCAAAAACTGTAAAATCTCTTACTTCAGAAGAAACCAAAGCGGAAGATCTGGGCCGTCCAGGACATATTTTCCCTCTGAGAGCCAAAGCCGGAGGTGTATTGAGACGTACCGGCCATACCGAAGCTGCCATCGATCTGGCACGTCTTGCCGGCCTGAGTCCTGCCGGTTTACTGGTCGAGATCCTTAATGAAGATGGTTCCATGGCCAGATTGCCTCAGCTTGTAAAAGTTGCCAAAAAATTTGATCTGAAGATCATCAGTATTGAAGACCTGGTAGCCTACAGAATGCAACATGACTCATTAATAGAAAAAATAGACGATTTTAAGATCAAAACACGTTTTGGAGAATATTGTTTGAAAGCCTATAAACAAACTACCAACAATCAGATCCATCTTGCCCTTACCAAAGGAAACTGGAAACCGGATGAGGAGGTTATGGTACGTGTAAATTCCGGATTCTTAAACAATGACATCCTCGGTTTACTTACCAGAAATACCGATAATCAACTGGTTAAAATGTTTGAGATGATCAACAAAGAAGGCCGTGGCGCCATAGTATTTATCAATCAGGAATTCCAGTCGTTTGATATGATCAACCGATTACAACAACTGAAGACTGACCAATCAGGACCTGATTCTTCCGGATCAGAAAATACTATGGATGAAAAAGATTTTGGTATTGGAGCTCAGATCCTGCACGATCTGAATATCAGAAAGATCCGCCTGATCACCAATGGGAAAGAATTTAAAAAACGAGTGGGTATGATAGGTTATGGCCTTGAAATTACAGATTACATTTCCTTTTAAAGCGGCAAAAGATTCTTTTTTTGTATTTTCGTTGAAATAAATGAATAAACTTAGAAAAATACTAAAGCCTCTGTCTGTATTATATGGTGAGGTAACCCAACTGAGAAATAAAGCCTATGATAAAAATATCATTCAGGTTACGGCCTTTGATTTTCCGGTGATTGCAGTTGGCAATCTGAGTACCGGAGGAACCGGGAAAACCCCTCAGGTAGAATACCTTATCAGATTATTAAAAGAAGATTACCGGGTAGCCGTTCTAAGCAGAGGATATAAAAGAAAATCAAAAGGTTTTATTGTTGCCGGTAAAAATGCTACTGCTGAACAGATAGGGGATGAACCCATGCAATATTTTTTAAAATTTCCTGAGATCATCGTTGCAGTTGATGCCAACAGGGTTAATGGCATAGAACAATTAAGAAAACTTGAGCCTAAACCCGATGTGATTATTTTAGATGATGCTTTTCAGCACAGAAGCGTAAAAGCCAGCTTAAATATTCTTCTGACCACTTTTGACAAACCCTATTCAAAAGATGAGGTATTACCTGCAGGAGACCTAAGGGAAAAAAGTTCAGGAGCCAAAAGAGCTGAGATCATTGTAGTAACCAAATGCCCTGAAAAACTTACGGAAAAAGAACAGTTTGAAAAGGCCAAGGAACTGAATCCTGAATTACACCAGACCCTCTTTTTCTCAACCATAACCTATGATAAGAAAATCATATCAGCAAAGGACAGCATTAATATTGATGATCTGAAAGATTATAAGATCCTGCTGCTTACAGGAATTGCTAGAACAGAACCCCTCGTTGAATACCTGAAAAGTAAAGGTTGTATGATCAGGCATTTAAAATTTTCCGATCATCACCAATTTACTTCTAATGATCTTAAGAGGATAAAAAATGAATTCTCTGATCTTGAAGAGGAAAAAAAGATCATTCTTACTACAGAAAAAGATTATGTAAGAACACCCGCATTTTCTGATCTAAATGTCTATTATTTATCCATTCAAACAAAATTTATTTCTAACCAAATCGATTTTGATAAAATAATTTTAAAATATGTACGAGAAAATACAAGAAACAGTTAAATATTTACAGGATAAAGGTCTTTCAACTCCCGATTACGGAATCATATTGGGAACTGGTTTGGGAAGCCTGGTTTCCATTATTGATATAAAGATCAAGATACTTTATAGTGAGATTCCTAATTTTCCGGTTTCAACCGTATCCGGCCATTCAGGAACACTGATCTACGGAGAGCTCAGTGGAAAAACTATATTAGCATTTCAAGGAAGATTTCATTATTACGAAGGCTGGAATATGCAACAGGTTACCTTTCCGGTAAGGGTAATGAAATTTCTGGGTATCGAAAAACTTATTGTTTCCAATGCTTCCGGAGGTGTAAACCCTAATTTTTCGGTAGGAGATATCATGCTTCTCAATGATCATATCAATATGATGCCTGAACACCCTTTACGAGGAAAAAATGACGATAGGTTTGGTGTTCGTTTTGTAGATATGCACGAAGCTTACGATCATCAGATGCTTGCTAATATGGAGGAAATTGCGAAGGAAAATAAAATAAAAGTTCAAAAAGGGGTTTACCTGGCTCTTCAGGGTCCAACTTTTGAAACTCCTGCTGAATACAGAATGGTTGGATTACTTGGCGCAGATGCGGTAGGTATGAGTACAGTGCCGGAAGTGATTGTTGCGAGACACATGAATATGAAATGTCTTGGCATCTCTGTTATTACTGATCTTGGCTTTGAAGGACATATTGAAGAGGTTTCTCATGAAGCTGTACAGGAAGCTGCAAAACTGGCTGAAGGAAAACTTTGTAAACTTATAGAAGATTTTGTACTCAGGAATTAAAAACCATACCGTTTCTCCTATCTCTTCTGAGATTAACATAATTGAATAAAAAAACACCCTTAGAGGGTGTTTTTTAAACTTACTAACTCAAAATTAATTATAATGAAAACAAAATTTAGTGGGGAATCTTGTTTAATTACTCTGCAAATATAAGACTGTTTACCCTTAATCATTGTTAATACTTCGTTAAAAATAAAATATTATATCTATTTATCATTTTCTTAACAATTATTTTAGATTTTCTTAAATTATAAAGACCGTTATCATAAATGATTCTATACTCAAATTCGACACTAAAGAGAAACCGGGGCAAAGAATTACTTTGATCTCTAAAGCTTATACTGATAAAAAAAACACCCCTTCCGGGGTGTTTTTAATTTACTAACTCAAAATTAATCACGATGAAAACAAAATTAAGTGGGAATTTTGCTGTTCATTTATATCATCACAAATACTATGCCATTAAAAATTAATCCGAGTTAAAATTTCGTTAACTACTACTATTTTAAATGCTTATGCGCTCTGTATGAAGACCTTACCAAAGCACCACTTTCCACATGTCTGAATCCCAGCTGAAGTCCGATCTCTTCGTATTTTTTAAATTGATCCGGTGAAACATAATCTTTTACAGGTAAATGTTTTTTTGTTGGCTGTAAATATTGACCAATAGTAACAATATCAACCTTAGCATTTCTCAGATCTTGCAGAGTCTCAATAACTTCTTCTTCTGTTTCGCCTAGTCCAAGCATAATTCCCGATTTGGTCCTTACTTGTCCGTTATCTTTAATATATCTAAGTACTTCCAGACTCCTGTCGTATTTGGCCTGTATTCTAACCTCACGGGTCAAACGCCTAACCGTTTCAAGATTATGAGATATAATCTCGGGAGCAACTTCTATCAGCCGGTCTATATTTCTGTGAATACCTCTAAAATCGGGAATAAGTGTTTCCAGTGTAGTTTTAGGATTTGCTCTTCTGATCGCTTTAACGGTCTCAGCCCAGATGATAGATCCTCCATCGGTAAGATCATCCCGGTCAACAGAAGTGATTACTGCGTGTTTGATCTCCATCAATTGAATCGATCTGGCAACCTTTTCAGGTTCGGCCCAATCTACAGCACTTGGTTTTCCCGTCTTTACCCCACAAAATCCGCAGGAGCGGGTACAAATATTCCCAAGGATCATAAATGTTGCTGTTCCTTCCCCCCAGCATTCGCCCATATTAGGGCAACTTCCACTGGTACAGATGGTGTGCAGATCATATTTATCTACTATATTTCTAAGTTTGATATATTTCTTCCCTACAGGTAATTTAACCCTTAGCCATTCCGGTTTCTTATAAGGCAATACCACTGATTCTTCAGCCATAATATTAAATTTAAAGCCCGCAAATTTACAAATAAAAAAGAAATCTTTTTAAATAAGCTATAGATTGATCAAATACCAGATACTAAAACCTATAAGAAAAACTATTCCCAGATAGCTTAAAACCTTTAACCCCATACCCGGACGGTATTTTTCAGGTGTATGCTTGCTGTTGATCAGGATAAAATTGATGATCGCAAAGAACGGAGCGGTTAAAAAAGACAGGATCGTGGCCAATTTGACCATGGATTTCATATTGGTAATAAAAAAAGAAAGAATCACAATAGTACCGGCAGCGAGCAAAAAGATCCAGAAAAGATAGAATTTACCTGAACTTTTCCCGGAAAGAAGCTCAGTTGTTCTTGCCATTGACCGTGGGGAAGCATCGAGTGTTGTGATTGTTGTACTGAACATTGTAGTAAAAGCAGCCAGTGAAATAAAGATGGCTGTATCTTTTCCCAGACTACTGGTATAAAGACTGATCAGCTCACTTGCAAATTTTGAAGCTCCTGCACTGAATTGCTGTCCCGAATGAAACATCACAAAAGTACCCAGTGCCATAAAACAGATCCCTAAAAAGATTGTGGTAACATAACCGATCTTGAAATCGAAAAGAGATCTTTTTATGCTGATCTCCTCATCAGTATCTTTTCCTTTTTCCACCGACCAAAGGGAATGCCATACCGACACATCGAGCGGGGCAGGCATCCAACCCAGAAAGGCGATCAGAAAAGCAGTTCCTGCAGATCCTTCCGGAAGAATTTGTTTAAAACTTATTTTATCTGAGTGATCTTTTAATGCCAGCATTACAGCTGCTACGGTACTGATGGTAAGCACAACGATAATTACTTTCATCAGATTATCGAGAAATTTATATTTCCCCAGCAACAAAATCAGTAAACTGATTCCGGTAATTATTATAACCCAGATATTCAGATCTGTTGTTATTCCGAAAAGGTTATATGCCAGGCCAGCAGTTACAATGGTCACAGCTGCCTGAATGGTAAACATGGTTAAAAATGTAAGTATAAAGTAGGTAAAAAGCACACCTTTTCCCAGTTTTGCATATCCGTCGATCAAACTTTCACCGGTAACCCGTGCATATCTGGGACCATATTGAAAGAAGGGATATTTAAAAAGGTTGACCAGCAACAAAGCCCATAGGAGTCCGAAACCAAAATCAGCACCGGCTCTTGTTGATTGTACCAAATGTGAGACTCCGATTGCAGCACCTGCAAAAAGCAAACCCGGACCTAAAGACTTTATAAATTTTAAAGCTGAAGAAGACATAATTTATCAATTGAATTTTTGTTCAGAAATAATCTCGGAAAGTAATTTTCTTGCTCTTAACAATTTAACTTTAACATTATTTAAGGGCTCATTGATCTCTTCGGCGATCTCCTTATAGCTCAGATCATGAAAATACCTCAAATTAATAACCTCTTGATAATGAGGTTTCAACTGTTTTATAAAAGCTTTTAACTGAGCCAGATTCTGTTGATTGATGAGTTGATCTGCCGGTGAAGGTTCTTCATCGGTTATCGTCATAGCCTCACTTTCCTTTTTATTAATAGAAACCGTTTCGGTTTTCCTTTTCCGGTATTCATCGATAAAAATATTATTAGAAATGGTGATCAGCCAGGTTTTAAACTGATATTTATTGTTGTACGTTTCAATCCTGTCAAAAGCTTTAGCAAAGGTTTTTATGGTTACATCCTCAGCATCATCATCATTCTGCCATTTACTCAACTGAAAACGGTAAACATCCAGCCAGTAAATATTGAGAAGTTTGTTATACGCTCTCTGGCTTCCGGTTCGAGCCTCCTCAATCAGCACATCTGTTTCTGAATTCTTTTTCATACAATTTCTCCAGGTAAAAAGATCACCATTTTTTGGGTGGTGATATTAAATTTAAAATAAATATACACAATTGAAAACTAATAATTCCTATTTCATAAAAAGGTGCAAAAATAATCAGATCTTTTTCATTTAGTTTTTTTGCAGATTTACCGATTATCATATACCAGATCAGAAATCTAAATAAGATCAAAAATATAACAAATATCTGATAAATACCTTTTGATAAAAGGATTACAGCTAAAAAATAAAAAAGAAACTGAGAAAGAAAAAAAGATCCCAAGAACAACTGATGTTTAATACTGTATCTGTTGGCTGTTGTAATATGTCTCCTTTTTTGATTTAACCATTCTAAAAAGCTTTGGGCCGGAACAGATTCTGTAAACGACTTTTTATGATAACAAACCGAAACGTTGTCTTTTGTGGCCACAGCATTTACAAAAAGATCATCATCACCCGACAGAATCCCTTTATGTTTTACAAAACCTCCTTCTTTATTAAAAATATGCTTCGTATAAGCCATATTTCTCCCAACCCCCATATAAGCCATTCCGCTCAAGGCGTAAGAAAAATACTGTAAAGCGGTTAGCAAGGTTTCAAAACGGATCAATTTATTAAGAAATGTACTCGTTTTAAAATAAGCTCCATATCCCAGAACAATTTTCTTTTCTTCGTTAAATTTAGAGGCCATATAACTGATCCACTCGGTGGAAACGGGTTTACAATCGGCATCTGTGAGTAAAATGTATTCACCGGAAGCAGCTCCAATCCCCTCTGTTAAAGCATTTTTCTTTCCTTTGACCTGATGATCCACCGGTATAGAGATGATTTTTATTTGACTGATATTTGGATCCTCTTTGTAGTGCTTTTTAAAATTTTGCATTACTTTATGGGTTGAATCCGAAGAGTGATCATCAACAAGAATTATTTCGTAATTGTGATAATTTTGTTTTGCGATAAAAGGAAGAAATCTTTTAAGGTTCTCTGCTTCATCTTTAGCACAGATCACAACAGAAACCGGAAGATCTTTATTCTCTATCGACGAAGAAGTATTAGAGAATGAGAATTTTTTAAAAAGAAATAAATAAAAATAAATCTGGATTAAAACTACAATACAAAATGTAACGAAGAGAAACATTTTGTTTTAAGAAAGTTTTTTCACCTGGATCTGAGGAATGGGATCAGCATCTAATTTTGTACCGCAGCCTCCTTCATTACCGCATCCGCATGTAATTCCTTTGGCGCGAAGTTTAGCATTACTACCGGCACATGTTCCTTCAAATTCACCACCTTTCTTTGCCCATATTTTTATGGCCAGCCCGGCAAATGCCAATGCTAAAAGTCCTATTGTAATCAATATAAGTTTCATCTTCTTTTTTTTAGACAACAAATTTATATCTTTTAATTAAAAAATAACTTTAAAATTTGGGTATTTTTTTACAATTTTTTTCAAAATAAAGATATCCGGTCAGAAGCGATTCAGATTTTGCAGAAAGAGATCTGTATCCTGTTTAAAATCATCTCTTACAAAATCGCTGTCAGCTTTACACTTTAATTTTAAAAATTTCATATCCGGATTCCATTGATTTCCATCAAAAAAGGACAAACCTTTAAAATCCCTCACTTTATAAAGTGATTTATTACCGTAAGAGGTTCCCAAATAAACGTATTTCAGATCATTTTGATAAGCCCAGTTTATCACGCTGAACATCATATATTTACCCAAAGAATATTCCGGATAATTCAGATCAAAAAAAGAAAACCAGTAGTGCAGCATATCCTTTTCTACAATCGCAATTACATAGCCCGCCGTTTTATTATCAAAAGAGAATTTAAAAATATCACTGATGCTTTTTGTATGAAGGATGTACTGTAATCTTTCTCTGCTCAAAGGTTCGCTAAAACGCTTTTTGGCAAAATTGAAACAAAAATCCTGAAAAGCTTTATTCTCAATATCAAAATCATCAATGGGTATCTTTATAAAACCCGGGGTAAGCGGAGTGATCTTTTTTAAAACCCTTCTGTTCTCGGAGGTTTCTTTAAATCTTTCCAGATCTACTCTTAAACTTCGGGCCAGATAATAAGTTTCATATTTAAGATCAACATCATTAGAATAAGGTAAAAAACCTTTGTTATAAATCTGAGGCAATTCATTTCTGTCCTCACGGATACAATAAACGGCATAATTAAAAGTGTAAGTACTATAATCAACAAGACTCTCTGATAAGAATATCTTCATCACAAGATAAAATTAAGCCACGAATCTTTCAGTATTTTAAAAATTCGTGGCTGTTGTTAGTATTTCATAGATTCTTAATCTTCATCTATCTTCTTTACCAGATCCTCCTGAATATTCTGAGGTACAGGTTCAAAAGAAGCAAACTCGGTTTTAAAAGTTGCTCTTCCCTGTGTTATAGAACGTAAACTGGTTGAATATTTGTACATTTCTGCCAGTGGCACTTTAGCTTTGATAATCTGATTGTTACCATCACTATCCATACCCAGGATAATAGAACGACGCGACTGCAGATCGGTCATTACATTACCCATAAGATCTTCCGGAACTCTCACCTCAAGATTATGTACCGGCTCCATCAGTTTAGGTTTTGCATTGAGGAATGCCGCCTTAAAGGCATGTGCCCCTGCAATTTTAAAGGATATATCATTTGAATCAACGGAGTGCATTTTCCCATCAAAGATCATGGCACGGATATCACGGGCATAAGAACCTGTCAACGGACCTTCCTCCATCACCTCCAGAATACCTTTCATAATTGCAGCCATATAACGCGTATCGATCACACCTCCTGTAATACAGTTATAGAAAACCAGTTTTCCACCCCAGTCGAGTTCCACCTCTTCCTTACTTCTTATATTAAAACCTTCGGGTTCCGGCATACCTTCATAAAATGGTTCAATTTTCAAATGAACTTCACCAAATTGTCCGGCACCTCCCGATTGTTTTTTATGTTTATAACTCGCTGTTGCCGGTCGCTGAATAGTTTCTCGATAAGCAATTTTGGGCTGTGTAAATTCAGCTTCTATACCATAAATATTTTTTAAAGTCCAGTCGATCGTAGCCAGATGTAATTCTCCCTGACAGGAAAGAATCAACTGTTTCAGCTCCTTAGAATATACCGCATTTGTTGTAGGATCCTGGCTGTGAAGTTTCTTAAGCACTTCGCTTAATTTTTCCTCATCTTTTTTATCTTTTGCATGAATCACCTTGCGGATTCTCGCAACAGGGAAATCGATCGGCTTGATGGTAATTTTTTTACCGGGTGTATGTAAAGTATCGTTGGTTTCAGTATTTTTTAATTTAAGGGTTGCCCCGATGTCTCCGCAGCTTAACTTATCTACGGTATGACGTTTTTTTCCATCCATGATAAACAACTGGTTCAGATTCTCTGTTTCACCGTTTCGTGAATTAACCAGCTTATCATTGGCTTTAACCTCTCCAGATTTAACCTTAAAGAAAGTGATCTGACCTAAATTAGGTTCGTGAATGGTTTTATAAATGAATAATGCTGTTGGTCCGTTTGGATCGCAAACTACATCTTCTCCCTCTACGCTTTGTTCAGTTTTCATATCAGCAGAACCCGGAGCTACATTATCTATAAAGCCCATCAATCGTCCACTACCCATATCGTGTAACGCAGAAATACAGAAAACAGGAAAAAGTTCATGATTCAACATACCTTTTTTAATTCCAGCTCTCATCTCATCTTCATTCAGGGTTCCTTTATCAAAATAAAGTTCCATCAGTTCTTCATCATTTTCAGCAGCTTTTTCCACCAGTTCATTATGCAACATATCTGCCAGTTCTTTCTGATCTTCTGGGATATCAAATTTTTCGGGTTTACCTCCTTCAGGACCAAACTTATACATTTTCATCTTCAGCACATCAATAATACACTGTGCTCCGTCAACCACAATCGGATACTGAATTTTTACAGCATTGCTACCTACCATGTCAACGATACTGTTATAACTTTGATCGTAATTTGCCTTAGCGTGATCGATCTGATTGATTACAAATATTGTTGGTTTGCTGTAACGGTTGATATATCCCCAAATGATTTCGGTTCCAACCTCAACACCATGCTGCGCATTTACAAGCATCACCACTGAATCGGCTACATGCATGGTTGAAGCGATCTCTCCGATAAAATCATCTAAACCGGGAGTGTCGATTATATTGATTTTATAATTACGCCATTCGGTATGAAGGGTAGTAGAATAAACGGATGTTTCTCTTTCATGCTCGATATCATGATAATCGGATACCGTATTTTTATCTTCTCTTGTTCCCCGGCGGTTCAATAAGCCGGCTTCAAATAACATGGTTTCGGCAAGAGTGGTCTTGCCGCTAGCGTGGGCGCCAACAAAAGCAACATTTTTAATGTGTTTATCATCGTATATTTTCATGGTAAATAACTTTAAGATTAATTCAGCCTAAAGTTATAAAAATAAATAAACATAATTATATGATAATTGTTAGTAGTTTAAAAGAAATGAATTAAAGGGGTATTTTTTTCTTTAATTCCTCAACAATATTAAAAACTGCCGGACAAACTTCAGTATTATTCAGGGTAAGTTGAGTAAGCTGAATAAATTTTTTCCGGTCGGTATGCGGATATTCTCTGCAGGCTTTCGGCCTGACATCATAAATAAAGCAGGTATTATCAGTATCAAGAAAAGTACAGGGAACTTCTTTAAGCACCATAAAATCATCCTCATCATATCTGAGATACTGCTCAAAGAACTGCAATTCTTTAATTCGCAGGTATTTTGAAATTCTTTTGATATCCTTATCGGTAAAGATCGGACTTGTTGTTTTACAACAGTTTGCGCAGGTTAAGCAATCGGTTCTCTCAAACTCTTCCTTATGAAGTTTCTGCATAACCACATCCAGATTCTTAGGTTTCTTTTTCTTAAGTTTTGAAAAATATTTTTTATTTTCCTGCTTTTTCTCGGCAGATTTCTCTTCTAACTGATCTAAATTTATCCTCATTTTAACAGATTATACATCAAAAATAGATATTCTGAATTGATTTCATGTTAAAATGGTTATTTTTGCGCCCTAAAATTATTTGATGATGAGTATTCAAAAATCCTTAGAGACCGGAGTGATCAAAGCCATGGATAGTTTATTCGATGTAAAAATCCCTTCGGTTGAATTTCAGGAAACCAAAAAAGATTTCGAAGGAGACCTTACAGTAGTAGTCTTTCCTTTTTTACGATTTGTAAAAGGTAATCCTGCCGTTATTGCAGAAAAACTGGGAAATTATCTAAAAGAAAATTATTCTGAAATCACCAATTTTAATGTGGTAAAGGGTTTTTTAAATCTGGTAATCGATGATACTTATTATTTGAAAGAACTCGATAAGATCAACAAGACCAAAGATTTTGGAATTACTAAAGCAGATCCTGATGGTGATGCCGTAATGGTTGAATATTCTTCTCCAAACACCAACAAACCTCTGCATTTAGGTCATATCAGAAATAATCTGCTTGGATATTCTGTGGCAGAAATTATCGCTGCCGGAGGAAAAAAAGTTTATAAAACCCAGATCATTAACGACCGGGGGATTCATATTTGCAAAAGTATGCTGGCCTGGCAAAGATTTGGTAATGGAGAAACCCCTGAATCTACCGGTAAAAAAGGCGATAAACTGGTTGGGGATTACTATGTGAAATTTGATCAGGAATATAAAAAAGAAATTTCTGAATTAATTAAAAGCGGACTAACAGAAGATGAGGCTAAAAAACAAGCTCCTATTCTTCTTGAAGCTCAGAAGATGCTGAGAAGCTGGGAGTCAGGAGATAAAGAGGTTGTAAGTTTATGGAAAAAGATGAACGAGTGGGTTTATGATGGTTTTGGTATAACCTACAAGGATCTGGGAGTTGATTTTGATATAAATTATTATGAGAGCAATACTTATCTCATTGGGAAAGATGTTGTTCTGGAAGGCCTGAAAAAAGGAATTTTCTATAAAAAAGAAGATGGTAGTGTATGGATCGATCTGACAGATGAAGGCCTCGACGAAAAAATTGTTTTAAGAGCAGACGGTACTGCTGTTTATATGACCCAGGATATTGGAACGGCCATACAAAGAATAAAAGACCACCCGGATATTAACAGTCTGGTTTATACTGTTGGAAACGAACAGGATTATCATTTTAAAGTACTTTTCCTGATTTTAAAGAAACTGGGGTATTCCTGGGCACAACATCTTTACCATTTATCCTATGGCATGGTTGATTTGCCTTCAGGTAAGATGAAATCAAGAGAAGGTACCGTGGTAGATGCAGATGACCTGATTGTTGAAATGACCAATACTGCAAGAGATATCTCTCAGGAGTTAGGAAAACTGGAAGCTTATTCTGAAGAAGAAAAAGAAAGACTGTATAAAATTATCGGACTGGGAGCCTTAAAATATTATATCCTTAAAGTAGATCCGAAGAAAAGAATTTTATTCGATCCGAAAGAATCTATTGATTTTAACGGAAATACAGGACCCTTCATTCAATATACTTATGCAAGGATTCAGTCGATCATAAGAAAGGTCGATTTTGACTATTCAAAACAAATTGCAAATATTAAATTACATCCTAAGGAAAAAGAGCTGATCAAATTGCTGAATTCATTCCCTGAGGTGATAGATCATGCAGGAAAAAACCTGAGTCCGGCGCTTATTGCCAATTATATTTACGAACTGGTAAAGACCTATAACTCTTTTTATCAGACTGTTCCGATCTTAAACAGTGAGAATATGGATGAAAAGATCCTTCGGATTCAGATCTCTGAACAAACAGGAAATACCATCAAAAATGCCTTTAGATTATTAGGCATTGAGGTACCCGAAAGGATGTAAGAAAAAGAACAACAGTTGATTTTTTGTTTGTAGGGTTTTGCCTGAATAAAATAAAAATGTTAACTTCGTAATAATTATATACACTAATAAGTTAGAAATTATTAGTGTTTTCTTTTCTAAGACTATGAAATTTAAGAAGTTAAAGATCTCTTTGATATTTCTGCTCTTCGTTGTGTCATTAAATGCTCAGTTAATCATGATCGACAGTGAGACAGGGGAATATCAATACGAAGACGTTGTACAGGTTGACGGAGTTTCCAAACAAGAACTGCTAAACAGGGCAAAAGAATGGATCAATCTATATTACAAAGATCCTTCTTTTAAAAAAGATAGCTCTAATATAATCAAGAAACTGGTTGGTTACAAGTTTAAGTGGAAATTTATCTCTAAGAATATTCCTATAGAATTGATTTATGATCTGGAGATCAAGGTAAAAGACAACAAATATAAATATACCATTTCCAATCTTCGTATCGGAAGAATGATCAGGAATGAATTTGACGGGATTACTTTAAAGAAATATATCGACAGATTTCCTGTAAAATATCAGATCAATATTGAAGAGCCTATCGATACTGAGCTCATGAAAGCTATTGAGAGCCTTGAAAAATACATGAAAACTGAAAAGTATATCGAGGAAGAGGATGACTGGTAGACTATAAAAAATCTATTAGCCTTTCCATCTTCATTCCTCTTGATGCTTTTATAAGAATTGTACTGTTTTTAATAGGATTATCTTTGAGAAAATCTTTTAAATCTGTAAAATCACTAAACAGTTTTATCTTCTTATCCTGAATATTTACCCTGGAAAAGGTATTTCCCGTCAACAACACCCTATCTATATCGAGTCTTCCGGCCAGATCAGCAATGATCTGATGTTCTTTCAAAGCATTTTTACCAATTTCAAACATATCCCCTAAAATGGCTATTTTTGATCTATCGGTTAACTGGTCCATATTTTCCAGTGCAACCGTCATACTGTTTGGATTTGCATTATAAGCATCAGAAATGATCTTGTTGCCATCTTTTTCAATAATCTGTGAACGGTTGTTCTCCGGAATATAACTTTCTATGGCCAGCTTGATCTTTTCTAACGAAATATCAAAATATTCTCCTATTGCTACAGCTGTAGCAATATTCAGATAATTGTATTTTCCGATCAGTTTAGTACAAATCTCCACCTGATCTGCCTTAACGGAAACAAAAGGATCTGCCTTTAAAAATGATATCCGGAAATCAGCATCTTCTCCCCCAAAAGTGATGCGGTCCATCCCTTTAGATCTTTCCACCTGAACCGGATCTGATATATTTATAAAAACCTTTTTATGATGAGCTTTTAGACAACGATACAGTTCAGTTTTGGCTTCGATCACACCTTCCAGATCTCCAAAGCCTTCCAGATGCACTTTTCCGAAATTGGTAATATAGCCATAATCCGGTCTTGCGATATTACAAAGGAATTCGATCTCTCCGGGATGATTTGCCCCCATTTCAACAACACCGATCTCAGTATCCGGTTTCATCGATAACAAGGTCAGAGGAACTCCAATATGGTTGTTCAGATTTCCCTGAGTAGAAACACAATTAAATTTCTGATTTAAAACCACACTTACAAGTTCTTTCGTTGTAGTTTTTCCATTACTTCCGGTTAACGAAATAATAGGAATCCCAAGTTGTTCTCTATGATAAAGAGCAAGATCCTGCAGGGTTTTTAAAACATCTTCAACTAAAAAGATCCTGTCATCGGTTTGATATTCCTCCTCATCAACCACTGCGTAAGAAGCGCCTGATTTAAGTGCCTGTTGGGCAAAAACATTTCCATTAAAATTTTCCCCCTTTAATGCAAAATAAATGCAGTTACTCAGATCTTTACGGGTATCGGTCTCAACCTTATAATTTTCACAATAATACTTATATAGCTCTTGTATTTTCATGGGTTAAATATAAAAAAACCCAACATCATTTCTGATATTGGGCTCTGTATTTTTTTAAGGAAATCATTATTTAACTTTTCTTCCCTGCTTTGTTCTTCTTGAGTAAGACATTTGTCCGAGTTTATCTGTCGCACATCTGAATCCGATGTAATTAGTTGACATATACTCCGGCAGATATCTTCTTTGAGAAGGATCCAACCAGTAAGCTCTGTCTTTCCAAGAACCTCCTTTATAAACTCTTGTCTTATCACTGATCAGAGTATATCGTTGTTTTTTGTCATATTGCTGAATGATCAGTCCGCTTTCCCCTATCTGACGAGGAATCTGTGGTGAATTATACATTCTTGGCTTAACATCACCTTCCTCTTCATCTTCTAAATAATACTTATTTGTTGAAGCAATATCACCATCTCGGCTATTGATATTATAAGCTTTTTCATAATTATTTCTCATAAAGGCATCTCGCTTGGTTACAGGAACATATTTAATACTTCCCGGAAGATCTCTTGGTACCAGCTTACCATTATCCAATGTGTCAAATTCAACGGTATTGTAATCTACAACCACCACATTTCCATACTCATCGATCTTTTTCTTGGTAAATACATTACCTCTGAAGTAACTAAAATCGTTGGCTTCGTTATCGATGATCGGACGGTAAACATCGGCAACCCATTCGGCAACATTACCACTCATATCGTATAAACCAAATGCATTAGGTTTATAGGATTTAATCCTCATTGTAATATCGGCGCCATCATTACTCCATCCTGCAAGTCCGCTGTAGTCTCCTTTACCCTGCTTAAAGTTAGCCAGTTGGTCTCCTTTGTATCTTCTTGATTGTTCACGGGTTGTATTACCATCCCAGCTGTATTTTTTTCTACCTCTGATCGAGTTGTACTCTCTGTTCTCTATTAAAGCTTTGGCTGCATATTCCCATTCAGCTTCAGTTGGCAATCTGAATCTTTGTGCCAGAATACCGTCGGATATTTTCACATGACGTCCGGTAAAGGTGCCTTTTGGTTTTTTATCCTCTTTTTTAGATTTTTTTGAATAATCACGTATTCCTTTATAATAAATGGACGAATCTCCGTTAAAGAGTAAGTTTGGATTGGCCAGATAGGTCTCGGTATCAAAACGATCTGCTCCTTCAACCTTCAGTGAATCGAAATCGAATAAAGTATGCAGTACACCCTTATCGATAAGGATCTTTTCATTGACACGGTCGGTTCTCCACTTACAATAGTCTGAAGCCTGAATCCATGAAACACCAACAACAGGATAATCAGCATAGGCCGGGTGGCGCAGATAATTCTCGGTCAGTAATTCATTATATCCTAAAGTTTGTCTCCAAACCAGTGTATCGGGCAAAGCTGCCTGATAAATTTTTCTATAGGTGTCATCAGATGGAGGAAAAACCTTTTCAAGGTATTGCAAATACAATACATATTCACGGTTGGTCACCTCTGCTTCATCCATAAAGAATGATCGTACTTGTTGTTTTACGGGTGTGGTGTTCCAATCAAACATCACATCATCCTGAACACTTCCCATAGTAAAGGTTCCACCTTCTATCAATACCATTCCCGGAGGAGGCCCCTGTTCGCGGTATTTGGAATTGGTCTGGAAACCACCGTATTTGGGATTGTTGTACTCCCAGCCGGTTAATGTTGAAACATTTTTACTACTCTTATTACAACTGGTAAATAAAATAGTTGCTAAAATTAAAAGTACAAGATTGTTACTGCTAAACTTTTTCATAATTATTTGTTTGATTAAAAGAGCAAAAATTCTTAATTGTTTTAAGTTAAGGTTAAATATTACTATTTTTGGCCCTCAGTTCAAGTATAACGATAGTTTTTTTTCTTTATTATATGCTAAAGTGTAATTTATTATATTTTTAATCCTTAAACCTGCTAACATCTACATTTTGAGATTTCTTTCATTTCTGGCTTTATTTTTAATCTTTACCTCCGGCTTTTCTCAAAAGGCCAATACTAGAGATTTTGAAATATTATGGGATGATTATACCTCTCTTAATACATTCAGCGGAAAAACGATAAAAATCCCACTTGTCCGTGACAACCTGGTAGATGAAAACAATCTGCCAATCTATTCCACAACATTTAACGTAGAAAAAAATGCAATATTACACAATTACAGTTTAACAAACGTTAAATTTGAGAATCTATCCGCAAATACAGGTTATAATCTACAAAAAAAATTAATTCCTGAAAAACCAAATGTTAGTTTTAACATCAGTTTTAACAAAGATAATGCCAAAGGAGTTTTGAAAATGACTCCATTGATTAAAAAAGGGAATCAGATTAAAAAAATCACCTCCTTTACTCTGAAATATCAGACAGGTTTAAAAGAAGACCTCCAACAAAAAGGAAATCTTCCTGCTCCGAGCTTTACTGACCATTCTGTACTTTCTACAGGAACCTGGTATAAATTCAGTGTTGATACTACCGGAGTTTTTAAGATTGATAAGGTATTTCTTCAAAAACTCGGAATCAATACCGGAAATCTGGATCCGAAAAAGATCAGGATCTATGGTAATGGAGGCCATTTATTACCTCAGTTAAACAAAGAACACAGATATGATGACCTGCAGGAAAATTCAATCTTTGTAGCAGGTGAGGAAGACGGAAAATTTGACAATAACGATTATATTCTGTTCTATGCAAAAGGACCGGAAGCCTGGAAGATCGATCCTTTAAATATCTCTCAGTCCAGACACCAAAATAATATCTACAGTGATCTGGCCTATTATTTTATAAATGTTGATCTGGGCATGGGTAAAAGAATAACTACAGCAGAAGAGATCAGTAAAAATGCTGATATTGAAATCAATACCTTCCATGATTTTTTGGTTCATGAGATAGATAAGACGAATCTTTTTGCAAACGGACAACAATGGATGGGAGAAGATCTCAGTTATAACAACTCAAAGAATTTTCATTTTTCTTTTAAAAATCCCGTTCAAGATCAGGATCTTTTTATAAGAGTGCGCGGCGTAGCTGTATCCTCAACATCCTCAGTTATGGAAGTTAGCCTGAACGGAAGTAATCTGATGCAATTGAATTTTCAGGGAATTTCCGGTAATTCACTCAATCTTGCTTCCCCTTTAGAGAAAATACAAAGTGCACGTATGGGTAAGGATAATCTTGAGATCGGTATTACCTATCAAAACAACGGAAACCCATCTGCCAAAGCATATCTGGATTATATTGAGATTTTCGGCACAAAAAAACTCTCTGCTACAGGTAAACAATTCGCTTTTAGAAATTTAAATACCAATAATTCTTCAAGCCTTTATCAGTACAAAATACAAAACAGTAACTCCATTTTTCAGATCTGGGATATCAGCGACTATCTGCACCCGAAAATTATTAATAATACCTCCGGACAAAATGATTTTACTTTTAAGTCCTACGGAAGTACTATACCCAAAGAATTTATTGCATTAAATGAAGAAGACTTTTATACCCCTGAAGTAATGGATGATTCGAGAGTTGCAAACCAAAATCTGCACAATTTAAAAGATATTGAATACCTGATCATTACACAGGATTATCTGATACCAGAAGCACAAAGACTGGCTGATTATCATCAAAAAAATTCTAATCTGAATACCAAAGTTGTTGAATTAAAAGAGATCTATAACGAATTTTCATCAGGCTCGCCCGACCTCACAGCCATCCGAGATTTTATCCGTTTTCTGTATTTAAATGCCTCCTCGACCGATAAAAGAATTAAATACGTAGCTCTTTTCGGGGATGCCTCGTTTGATTTTAAAGACCGTATCAGCGATAACAACAATATTGTACCCGCTTTTCAGTCGTTTGAAAGTTTTAATCTTGCCCGAGGTTATGTAACCGATGATTATTTTGGCATGATGGATGAAGATGACGGAGATCTTACATTTGATGATCAGATTGATGTAGCTACCGGAAGATTCCCAGTAACGACTACTTTAGAAGCAAAGGTCGCTGTTGATAAAACGCTTTCCTATTACAAATCCTCTTCATACGGCGACTGGAGGAATATCATTACTGTGGTTGCCGATGACCCTGATAAACCCAATGAGTTCATTCTGCAAAAAACAGTAGATCTACTTGCCGAGAACATCAAAACCAACACTCCCGGATTTAATTTAAAAAAGATCTATTGCGATGCTTATAAGCAGGAAACTTCTGCCGGAGGTGAACGTTATCCGGATGTAAATATTGCTATTGATAATGCTATGGAATCGGGTAATCTGATTATCAATTACTTTGGACACGGAGGTATCAACGGGTGGGCCAATGAAAGAATCCTGGAAGTACCTCAAATACAGAAATGGAAGAACAAAGACAAATTGCCACTTTTTATTACCGTTACCTGCGAATTTTCCAGATTTGACAATCCCCTTAGTCCTACTGCCGGAGAATATACTTTCTTAAATCCCAATGGAGGATCTATCAATATGGTAACAACTTCAAGAGAAATATACATCAGTGTAGGGCAAACCTTTAACAAAACCCTGATGGAATTTTTACTGGAATTTGACGGTAAGAAAAATACCATTTCGGAAGCATTGATTAAAACCAAGAACCGGTACACAACCAATCAAAGATTTTTTGTCTTTTTCTTTGGTGATCCGGCTATGAATCTCGCTAAGCCTGATCCCAATATCAGAATTACTAAAATGAACGGTATTGACGTTACCCGGAAAAGAGATACCCTGAAAGCCCTAAAGAAGATTTCTTTTGAAGGTGTTGTTACCAATGCTTCTAATAATATTATCAATGATTTTAACGGGGAGATCTCTACCATTATCTATGATAAAGCTTTGGATAAAACAACGCTGGATAATGATAATTTTGGAAAAACCATGGATTTCACCTCTATTGAAAGTAAGATCTACCGGGGCAGAGCCAGTGTAAACAACGGTATTTTTTCTCTTGATCTTATTGTCCCAAAAGACATCAGGATTGCCTATGGAAAAGCTAAACTCAGTTTTTATGCTGATGACAAACAAATTGACAGATCAGGATACGATTTTGATTTTACCATTGGAGGTATTGACTCCAATGCGCCCGAAGACAATACCGGACCTGAGATCAAACTTTACCTGAACGATGAGTCCTTTGTTGACGGAGGTAATACCAATACATCCCCGGTTCTTTTAGCAGTTTTAGAAGATGAATCAGGGATCAATACCTCGATTACAGCCGTAGACCATGACATCATTGCAATAATCGATAATAATGATGCAAACCCAATTGTACTGAATGACTACTATCAAACAGAGTTAGATGATTTTAAACAAGGAAAAGTGAAGTACCAATTACGCGATTTGGAACCGGGCACACACAGCTTAAAATTTAAATGTTGGGATACATACAATAATTTATCTGAATCGTCGTTGAATTTTATTGTAGTTGATAATTCTGATGTAGTTTTAAGCAATGTTCTTAACTATCCGAACCCGTTTATAAACCACACGGAATTCTGGTTCAACCACAACAAACCAAATGAAACCTTAAAAGTTAATTTACAGATATTTACAGTAAGTGGAAAACTTGTTAAAACTATCAATCAAACTGTGCAAACAACAGGAAATCTTTCAAGAGAGATTACCTGGGACGGTTTGGATGATTTTGGTAACAAGATAGGCAAGGGTGTATATATCTATAAATTAAGAGTACAATCGATTAGTTCAAATAAAACAGCTGAAAAAGTAGAAAAACTGGTTATTCTACAATAAATGCTTATCTTAGTTAAAAAAAGAAACATGAAAAATTTAAGCTTTTTTACGTTAATTCTTATTCTAATTCATACAAATATCCATGCACAGGACGAGCCCAATCCTATTACTACCGCGGCTCCGTTCCTGATGATCGCCCCCGATGCACGCGCAGGAGGTTTAGCCGATATGGGAGGAGCAACTTCTCCTGATGCCAACTCATTGCACTACAATGCAGCAAAATATGCTTTTACAAGATCACAGTATAATATTGGCCTGAATTATACTCCTTGGATGCGAAATTTAACCAATGATGTTTTCTTGGGAAATCTTGCTTTTTCGCAACGCATCAATGAAAGAAGTGCCTGGGCCACCAGCCTGACCTATTTTTCGTTAGGATCAATTGACCTTACGGACGACAGCGGGCAGATCATAGGTACAGAAAATCCGAATGAATTTTCTGTAGATGGGGCGTACGCCCTTAAATTGAGTGAAAATTTCTCAATGGGGGTTGCCTTGCGATACATTCATTCAGATTATACCCTTCATATAGAGAACTCCGAATTAAAAACTGTAAATACTTTTGCTGTAGACATTAACGGGTATTATCAAAGTGATGAATTGAATTACGGTAATTTTAACGGTAAATGGCACGGAGGTTTTAATATTTCAAATATTGGCCCGACAGTTGAATTGGTTGATGGTGGTGACAAAAGTTTTATTCCAACCAATCTGAAATTAGGAGGAGGCTTTGACTTTATACTCGATGACGTTAATACCATTACCGCTATTGTTGAAATGAATAAACTGTTGGTTCCCACTCCACCTATCATCGATAAAGAAACAGGTGAGATCATTGCAGGAAAAGATAACAATGTAGGATTTATGCAGGGTATGTTCCAATCGTTTTATGATGCCCCTGACGGGTTTAGCGAAGAACTCAACGAGGTAATCTGGTCGTTAGGTGCCGAATATGTCTACAATAATACTTTTTCAGTAAGAACAGGTTATTTTCACGAAAGTGAAATGAAAGGAGCCAGACAATTTTTTACCATGGGTGCCGGATTCCGCTTTAAAAGCAGTACACTGGATATTTCTTATCTGATCAACACTTCTGATGTAACCAACCCTTTGGAAAGTACCTTACGATTCTCACTCTCATTCAATCTGGGTGAACTATATGAGTATTTTTAATTGATGAAAGAAATAAAAATCACATCGAAGTATAAGATTTTTGAAACCCGGGAAGAGCTTTCCGGTGAGAATCTTATGCTGTTAGAAAAAGCCGAAGAAGCCAGAAATAAAGCTTATGCCCCCTACTCCAATTTTAATGTAGGAGCTGCTTTACTTTTAGGGAACGGTGAAATTATTTTGGGAAATAATCAGGAAAATGCGGCCTATCCCTCAGGCATGTGTGCAGAACGTGTAGCCATCTGGAGTGCTGCCTCAAGGTTTCCCAATGAAAAGATCTTAAAAATATTTATCTCGGCAAGCTCTTCAACACATCAGGTTGATAAACCGGTATCTCCTTGTGGTGCATGCCGCCAGACCATTGCAGAATACGAATTCAAACAGGATAAGAATATAGAGATCTTTTTTACCGGTGAAACCGGAATCATCGTCCGAGCCAATTCATTAAATGACCTGCTTCCACTGGCCTTTGACAATAGCTTATTATAAAATGTTAAACGATATAAAAAACAGGGAAGACCTTTATCTCATTGTAAAGGAATTCTATAAAAAACTTCCTTTAGACAAGGATCTGAAGCATTTCTTTGAGAAATTTAATGATAAGATGATCCTTGAAGAACACCTTCAAACTCTTGTTGATTTTTGGGATGATATTCTTTTCTTTACCGGAGCCTATAAAAGAAATGCCATGCTTCCTCATCTGGAACTTCATCTGAAGAACAGAATAGAAGAACCTCATTTTACAGCTTGGCTCAGACTTTTCCGTCAATCGGTTGATGAAAATTTTGCAGGAGAAAATGCTGAAACTGTAAAATCCAGAGCAGAATCTATTGCAGAAGTGATAAAATTTAAAACAAAACAATTATAATTCTTCAAAACATTCGTATTTTTACTAAAAATTTAAGAATTTATTAATTTCTTTTCTAAGAAAAAAAGGAACAATACGCTTAAATTATTAAAAATCATTAATTTAAGATCTGTAATTTTTAGTAAATAATATACGTATGAGATCTATCATCACAGGCACAGGAAGTTATATTCCGAAGATAATCAAAAAGAATTCCGATTTTCTCAATGAAAGTTTTTACGGAGAAAAGAACGAACGTTTCCTGAACTCCAATGAAGATATCATTGAAAAATTTAAGGCCATAACCGGAATTGAGGAACGCAGGTATCTTGAACCTGAACTGCAAAACAGCGATGCGGCAACTATTGCCGCTAGAAAAGCAATTGAAGATTCAGGAATTGACCCCGAAGAGATCGATCAGATCATTTATGCACATAATTTTGGGGATATACGCCATAAGGATAATCAATCCGATATGCTGCCAAGCCTGGCCTCCAGAGTTAAACATCTTTTACGGATTAAAAATCCGAATTGTGTAGCCTACGATCTTATTTTCGGATGTCCTGGATGGATACAAGGTCTTATTCAGGCTGATAATTTTATTCAGGCAGGAATCGCAAAGAAATGTCTGATCATCGGAGCAGAAACACTTTCGAGAGTTGTTGATCCGCACGACAGGGATTCTATGATCTATGCCGACGGAGCAGGTGCTTGTATTCTTGAAAGAAGAAATGAGGATGATAAGGGTATACTAAGCCACGCCTCTCAATCGTTTACTTATGATGAGGCCAATTACCTCTATTTTGGTGAATCCAATAAGATTATACAAAATATCAATACGAGATACATCAAGATGTATGGAAGAAAGATCTATGAATTTGCATTGAACAATGTACCTAATGCCATGAAGAAGGCTCTGGACGACAGTAAAATACCTATTGATAATATTAAAAAGATCCTCATTCATCAGGCCAATGAAAAAATGGATGAAGCGATTATAAAAAGGTTTTACCGCCTTGTAAAAGCAAAGATCCCTGAAGGAATAATGCCTATGAGCATTCAAAAACTGGGGAACAGTTCGGTGGCTACTGTACCCACGCTATTAGACCTGATATTGAAAAATAATCTGGAAGGGCATCAGATCAATAAAGGAGATGCCGTGCTTATTGCTTCGGTTGGAGCCGGAATGAATATCAATGCTGTGATTTATCAGTTCTAATAAAGTTGCAAAACCGTGTAGTATTATAAAATTCTGATCTGATCATAGCTTCTGGTCAACTCTTATCCCTGCAGGAATTTCCTCAGGGATTTCTTTTTTACGAAATAGTCTTGCACTAAGATCTCCTTTTAGGAGGATCTCTTTAGCTTTAACTTCCAGCCAGCTCCCTTCCCGTAAACCTAATACAGGACTATTGTTAAACTGATGAAACTCTTTAATGCGGGTTTCCCGGGTCTCTCCTTTATGCTTAGATTTGGGATCCGGATCAAGGTAATGCGGATTGATATTAAAATTAATCAATCCCAGTGTTTTAAAAGAAGGTGGATAAACAATAGGCATATCATTGGTTGTTTTCATAGTAGGGCCGCAAATATTACTGCCGGCACTGGTTCCCAGATAAAGAGTTCCTTTCTCAACTTCTTTTTTAATCACTGATATCAATTGTTTCTCATACAAGGTTTTTACGAGTAAAAAAGTATTTCCTCCTCCTACAAAAATTGCCTGAGCCTCATGAACAGCACTTTTACAATTTTCAAATTTATGAATACCTTTTACCTCTTTACCCATCTTTTTAAAGGCTGCAGCAGCGATCTCAGTATAGGCATCATAAGTAATTCCTCCGGGCCTGGCATAGGGGATAAAAAGAATACAGGCTACATCTTTAAAGAAATTTTCCAGGGTGGGCATTAAGTATTCAAGATATTCACTCCCATAAACTGTAGAAGTACTTGCAATGATCATTTTTTTCATTTCTGCAAAATTTTTGAATGGTTTCTCAAAGTTAAACAAACTGATTGTTTAACAAAAGTTTATTATTCCTTTAATGCAATTTAAGATATAAGTATTGTTTCTTTGAGTGATGAACCGACTCAAGCTTATTATTCCCCTCTTGTTTTGTCTCAAAATTCATACCCAGGAACAAAAGATATTGATCAATGGTACTGTAAAAAGCAATAATAATCCGGTTGAAAACATTCATATCATCAACCTTTCTGCACATACCGGTTCTCTTAGCAATAGCCATGGTGAGTTTCAAATCACTATAAAAGTAAATGATATCTTGTTATTTTCCGGGATTACATACAATCATTTAAAAATCATTATTGATAAAGAGACCTTTGAAAAAAGAGAACTTCATGTAAATCTTATTAAAAAAATCTATCACTTGGATGAAGTTGATCTTTCTAAAAAAGACCTTAGCGGAAAACTGTTAACCGACAGCAAAAATTATAAAGATTCTATTGTAAGAAAAGGAGCGCCCTTAAACCTCAGAAATATAGACTTTAAAATCCCCTCACTTTCAGTGGCAAAACAACTCGACCCGGATAATCTTAGTGTTAATACAGATCAAAGCATCCCTTTAGGGGGAGATGTCATCGGACTTTTCAATACCATTCTGGGAGATCCCTTGGGAAAACTGGCAAATAATATAAAAAAGAAAAAAGAACAAAAAGAAACGTATAATAATCAAAGAAAAAATATTTTAGATAAAATAAGAAATGAACTCAGAGATCAGTTCTTTATCAATGATCTGCATCTGACCCCCTTAAGATTGATGATTTTTTAATTTTTACAAGTCTAAAGGTATAGTTAAAATGTATTTACATAATCAGAAACTCGAAATGATGGATACTTTTTTAAAAGAAAGTAAAAATTTTATGAGCAGCAAATGAAAATTTCAAATATCACTTATTTACTCCTCTTTTTTGCCTCATCCCTGTCAATACATGCACAGGAAAAAAGAGTTCTGCTTAAAGGTGTTGTACAAAACAATTCTTCCCCTATAGAAAATGTTCATATCATAAATTTATCTGCCCGAAAGGGATCATTATCCAATAAAGACGGTGAATTTAAGATCTCTGTAAAAGAAAATGACACCCTGTTATTTTCTGATATACAGTATCTTTTAAAAAGAATTATGATAACAAGTGAGGATATCCGTAAAGAAAAGATAAGTGTCGAACTTAAACCGAAGAATTACAAACTGAAAGAGATCGTACTTTTTAAGAATAACGAAGTTACTGCTCCTCTGGGCTTGCCAAATACTGATAAAAAGAAACTGAATAAGATCGAAAGAAAATTGAATTATTACAGTCAGAAAAGTACGCCCATGGTATTTCTTGATGCTTTACTGTTATCTCCAATTATAAACGCTCTTCCGTTTACAAAGAAAAAAGGCGGAGGTATTGATGATATTTACAATATTGTATCAGGCAACCGGAAAAATGACAGAACATTGAAAAGATTGCTGGATCAGGATCAACTGAATAACTACAATCAACTTAAACTCAAGGAGATCCGCTCCTACTTTACCGAGAATTTCTTTACCCAAAAGATCTCAATCCCCAAAGAGAGAATTAATCCGTTTTTAAACTATTGTTTAGAAAAAAATATTATAATATTGTTTGACAGAAAAAGATATCTGGAAATCACTGACATTTTTATCAAGGAAAGTAAAGGTTTTTTGTCTGACAAAAACCGGTAATACCTTAAAACAAATGAGAAGACCCCCATTTTTAATCATACTTTTATTTACTCTAAATACTTTCGCCCAAAGTGAAAAGATCATTCTCAGCGGAATTGTAAAAAATGATTCTGTTCCCATTGAAAATGTTCAGGTAATCAATATATCTTCCCGGAGAGGCTCTCTTTCTAATAACAAAGGAGAATTCAGAATTACTGCCCGACTGCATGATACACTTGCTTTTTCAGATATTCAATACAAATACAAACAGATCTCGGTGACCGAAGAACAGTTCAGAAAAAAATTTGTAAGTATCAAACTGGAGTTCAATGTAAATAAACTTGACGAAGTGGTAATTTTTAAGAATAAGGAACTCACAAATCCTCTGGGCTTACCCAACTTTGGGAAAAAACCTTTAGACAAGATTGAAAGAGAAATTAATTATTACAGTCAGGAAAGTCTGGGGAAGATCATTTTGCAAACCCTCCTTTTCAAACCCGGTGGGATTGATGATATTTGGTATGTAGTTTCCGGGGAACGAAAAAAATTCAGAAAATACAAAAGCCTGCTCGATCACGATAAACTGATTGAATATCAGGAAAAGAAAGCTGATGAGATCAGAGATCATTTTAAAGATGATTTTTTTATAAACAACTTTAACATCCCCAAAGAAAAGATCAATGATTTTATCCTTTTTTGTATACCGAAAGGAATGATCAGCCTTTATGATGACGAACGTTATATAGAAGTGATCGATATCTTTTATAAGAACAAAGAGGAGTTTTTAAAATCGTTGCAATAACTCTTAAAAAAGTAAATGTATTTTATTTTGTTCATTTTATCAGGATTACAGACATTTGTATGTTAAAAAAACTACTAGTGAAAAAAATATTTCTTATCCTGATCATCTTACCCTTGTTTTCCTTTGGTTTACATAAATATTATATCAGCCTAACCAAGATAGATTACATCAAAGAAAAAGAAGAAGTACAAGTGACCATGCGCTTTTTTATTGATGATGTTGAAAAAGTACTCAACAAACGATTTAAAAAAGATTTTGAACTAGACACCAAAGATGAACTCGAAAAAACCGATACTTTTCTAAATCTATATGTTAAACAAAAATTTAAAATAAAGATCAACGGGGAGGATATAAACTATATTTTTTTAGGAAAAGAATACGATAATGATGTAATATATATTTATCTGGATATAACTGATATTAAAACCATTACATCTATTGAAGTAACCAGCAGAATGCTTTATGAAGAATTTCCTGAGCAACAGAATTTCATCAAACTCAACATCAACGACAGAAAAAAAACATTTTTATTAAGACAGGATTCTGATAAAGATATGTTAAAGTTTTGATTTATCGAAAAACGATAAAATAATTTTATATATTCGAACACTAATTCATTTAATTAATAAATAATCAATAATTTCATTTTCCATGAAAAAAATAACATTACTTTTTTTAAGTTTCCTACTGATTTCTTCCTTAGGATTTGCTCAGCAAAGACCCGAAAAGAAAGAAATGCAGCCCGGACATTACAATATTAGCAAGTTTAAGCAATTAAAAGAAGAATTGCCTACGCCAAATGTTTACAGAACTGCTTCGGGGGCTCCCGGACCCAATTATTATCAGCAACAGGCTGATTATAAGATGGATATTATCTTAGATGATAAGAATCAAAAAATCTCCGGGGAGGAAACCATTACCTATCACAACAATTCACCAAATGATCTTGAATATTTGTGGGTACAGTTAGATCAAAATATCAGAGCTGCCAACGCCATTACAAACGACGTAAAAGCTGACGGACCCGGTGTATTTTACAACCCGAGTAAATTTACCCAGAACTTTTTAGGCAAACCTTTTGACGGCGGATTTAAAATACAGGAAGTAAAAGATATCAATGGCAATAACATCAGTTATACAATCAACAACACTATGATGCGCGTTGATATCCCAAATACTTTAAAATCCGGAGAAAAAATGAGCTTCAGGATCAAATGGTGGTACAACATTCCCGATTACACCATTGAAAGAGGACGTTCAGGATACGAGCATTTCAAAAAGGATGGTAACAATGCCTATATTATTGCTCAGTTCTATCCAAGAATGGCTGTTTATAACGATGTGGAAGGCTGGCAAACCCTTCAATTCCTTGGTCGTGGAGAATTTGCGCTTCCCTTTGGTAATTTTGAAGTAAATATTACTACTCCTGCTGATCATATTCTGGAAGGAACAGGCCATATACTTAACCGAAAGGAAATGCTTACCAAACAGCAATGGAAAAGATACGAAAAAGCATTAAAATCGTTTGATAAGCCGGTAATTGTTGCTACTCAGGAAGAAGCTATCGCCAGAGAAAAAGGCTTTTCCAATAAAACCAAGACTTGGAAAATGAAGGCTGAAAATGTTCGTGACTTTGCATTTGCCACTTCAAGAAAATACATTCTGGATATGCAGGCTGTTAAATTAGGAGGAAAAGATGTGATGGCCGTTTCCGTTTATCCAAAAGAAGGAAATCCGCTTTGGGAAGAATATTCAACAAAAGTAGTTGTTCATACGCTAAAGAGCTATTCTAAGCATATGTTCGATTACCCATATCACAAGGCTATTTCGGTAAATGCAAGACAACAGGGAATGGAATACCCTATGATTTGCTGGAATTTTGGCCGGCCAAAAGAAGACGGCACTTACTCACAAAGAACCAGAAATGGTATGATAGGCGTAATCATTCATGAGGTGGGACATAACTGGTTCCCGATGATCGTAAATTCTGACGAACGCCAGTGGGGATGGATGGACGAAGGTCTGAATACTTTTGCTCAGTTACTTACTGAACAGTCTTTCGAACCCGGATTCCCGTCAAGAGCATTTCCAAGTAACGTAACTGGTTATATGAGTGGTGATCAGAGTAGAATCACTCCAATCATGACACAACATGACAATGTTTTCAACAGTGGTGCTAATGCTTATTCTAAACCTGCTGCCGGACTTTATATGCTGCGCGAGGTTATTTTAGGACAGGAGCTTTTTGATAAAGCTTTTAAAACCTATGCAAACCGCTGGAAATTTAAACATCCTACCCCTGCTGATTTCTTCAGAACCATGGAAGATGCCTCAGGAACTGACTTGGATTGGTTCTGGAGAGGATGGTTCTATACAACCGACTATAATGATATAGGAATTAAGGAAGTAAACAAATATGTAATTACCGACAAACCAACAGCAAGAGCTAAAAGAATGGCTAAAATGTACGGTGTTGATGTTAATCAGTTTTTACCTGCCCTCTTCCTTGTAGATCCTGACAGTGATGATTACACCCCAGAAATGGCTAAAAATACCGATCCGTTAAAAGATTTTAAATTTCTGGATGACTTTTTAAAAGAGAAATATACTCCGGAAGAGTTGAAAACCCTTAAGAATACTAAATATTTCTATGAGATCGTATTTGAAAAACCGGGTGGACTCGTAATGCCGATTATTGCTGAGATAGTTTATAAAGACGGAACCAAAGAGCAAAAATATTACCCTGCAGAGATCTGGAGGTTCAATGACAAAGAGATCAAAAAATTATTTGCCACTGATAAAGAGATCAAAGAGATCAATATCGATCCGAATAAACTAACCGCTGATGTTGACCTGAGTAACAACAGCTGGCCAAAGAAAAAAGAGGACTCTCAATTCGATCAATATAAAAAGAAGAAAGTTTCTCATTAAGAATTAATAATTCTGTCAAAAGGAAAACCAAAGCTGTACAATCATGGCTTTGGTTTTTTTTATTGAGTGCAAGTCAACAGGATTCAATATTTCCTAAACCATTGCAAATAGATTTTGCTCATAATTCTAAATAGTTTTGCAACGGCCTTTTCTTCGTTATTGCACAAAATTGAAAATCCTCAAATACAATTGTATTCTACAGTTTTAATTGATCTTACACCTCGATATCGAATATTTCAGCCTAAGCACGACTTTATGAGCAGATCCTGTTTTCAAAGCAGAGAAAACAAGGCCATAAGCAAAGCTGAAAGTTTAATAAGATGAAATAGAAATTAGAAACTGATAGCATAAAAAAAGATGGATCAAAATCGATCCATCTTTTTATAATATTGTAAAATACCTTCAAATCAGCATATCAGCTCATTTGAAAAAAATCCCTTTTTATCAACTATCTTTATCAAGATAATCAGGAATTCCATCCTTATCCGTATCATCATTCATCGGATTTCCATCACCGTCAGCATCTTCATTTTTTGTTAATTTACCATCATTATCATCATCAACATCTTTGTAATCAGGCACTCCGTCAGCATCAGTATCATCATTGCTGAGATCACCATCATTATTGCGGTCTTCATCATTATTCACTACGAGGTCATTATCCTGATCAGCCAATACCACTCTACCCAGTTCTATATAAAAATAAAGAGGTGAATTAGCCGGTATTATTGAAGATCCACCCTGACCGTAAGCCATACCTGAAGGCATAAATATTATACCTTTTCCGGTTTGTTCATATCCAAACGATTCATCTTCATAGACCACCTTGATCCCTTCTTTGTATTTTGGAAAACCATACTGCCATCCGGCAATCAGTTCCGGAAGATACATCCAAGATTTTGAAGAGGTAAAACTGGAATTGGAATCAAACTTCAGGCTGTCGAGTGTAAATCCTTCATAAAGAACCTGAATAGAATCATAACGTGTTGGATTTTTACCCACTCCTTCCTGATCAATATAATAATACAATTTATAATTTATATCATTCAACTCCACATCTTCAATTCCAACCTGAGAATATAAAGGGGTTTCTCCGTTCATAATCGTATCAACTCTTTTATCTTCATTGATAAAATGTGATTGCAGGAAATTCACCAACTCTTCATCGTCTTTCAATGCCTGCTCTGCGGGATCAAATGTGTCCTTTTTCTCATCATCACTGCTGCAAGAAAAAACAACTAAACCCAAAAATAAAACCGCTAATAATTTCAACTTCATACTTAAAAATATTTTGATGCGCAATTTACGATTTTATCTCCGATAAGCGTAATTAAAAATAATTTTAACAAAGCCTTAAGTATTTAGCAGTAAATCACATCATTTTCAAATATAAATCATTGATATTCAGATGATAAAATATTATATTCTCTAAAACCTTTTTAAAGTTAAAACTATTTTATCATAGCCTTTTTATCAAGATCTTTTAATTTAGGACTCATTGCATCAAAATCTACAATAAGCCTATATACATTCGGAATCTTATCTTTTAAGCGGTCTAAAGTATCATCTGATATATTTTTTCTACTAAAAGGCACCACCTTTACATATTCACGGGTCTCCCCTGCTTTTCTGCCATATTTGTAAGCATAGGTAAATTTACCATCTTCTTTGATCTCTGCTCCGGGATTATCTTTATTGGCCACACTGATATAGAATTCACTGTTCTTAATGTTTCCGGAAGGATTAAATAATTTTTCCTTTTGCAGATATTCGTAAAGCTCTTTGGCAGTATTAACCGAAGGATCGATCAGGATCACATCTTTGATCATAAATTTACGGTAAATATAATTACCGCTTTTATCTTTGTAATTGTACAGATCGGCGAAGGCCTTTTTAAACTCATTTAACAGAAAAGGGAAATGTGTACACCCCAGAATTACCGATTTTAACTGATTTTTTGTTCCCGAATTTCTGATCGTTTCCATCAAGGAAACTACATGATACCGAACATAGTTCTCCGTATCATTGATCTGCATTACGGAGCAATCATCCACATTTGCGTTATCACAAAGCATTTTACCCTTACTAAAATCGAAATTATAAATATCGAGCAAATCTTTATTGATCTTAACCTGATTTGACAAACCGGGTCCTTTATAATTATCTCTCGGCTTTATCAGATTCTTATCGTAGTAATCCGGATCCTCATCAACAGCCCCTGCAATACCAACCCCACCTTGCTGAAAGGATTCAATATTTCCGGTAAATCCCTGCTCTTTTTTTATCCGGTTGAGTGTGTTTATATAGCCTTTTGAGGCTACTGTTCCTGCAGTGGCAAGAATCCCCACAATTCCATCTTCATCCTTTTTGAAATGTTCCAAAGCTCCGCGAACTCCCGCATCGATCACTCCAATTACCTTTATACCTGCTCCTGCTTCCCGGATAAAGTCTTCAATATCCTTTTTCCCATAAGCAGTTGCCGTATTACAGGCAATCACAATGGCCTTAACCGGTTTTTTATCGGTTTCATAGGTAGAATCATTGTAATTCTGATAATATTTGTTCGACATCAAAAACTGGGCATCTTTGATCACGTGTTCTTTCAACAAGGCCACATTATTTTCATGGGAATAATTTCCGTAAGGCATATTGGCCTGATCCGCCAGATAGATAAACGATTCTTTATTAAAATCGATCTCACCGTCGCTTCCTTCATTCTGACTGGAATTTGAAAACTGATCAAAGTTTACAATGGCATCAAATACCGTTAAACCTCCGGTTCCAGAATCGAAAATACCAACAGGCAACTGATTCCTTTCTTTGGGATACTTTTTAAAATCAATATAATAAAAGCTGTTGTGATCATTGAGTATGGTTGACTGTATAGTTTTATTTGCTCTAACTTCTTTTTTAGAGTTATTTTCAGGATTTTCTTTACAGGAAATGATCAGAAATGCGATCAGTACAAAAGTGAAATTTTTTTTCATCAGAATTAGGCTTTAGGAGCTCAAATGTATAACAATTAATGAACCGGTAAAAGTATAAATATCAATTTTACAGGTCTTCGTTTTACAGATCATCATAAAAGTGGTAATTTTAAACATTATTTCAAACACCATGATATGATCATTAAAGATATTACAAATCTTATAGAAGATATTGCTCCACTGTCTAATGCAGAAGGTTTTGACAATGTAGGATTGCTTACCGGGAATTACCAAACCGAGGTTACAGGAGTGCTTGTAACCCTGGATACCCTGGAAGCAACGGTAAATGAAGCCATAGAAAAAAAATGCAATCTTATAGTCAGCTTTCACCCTATTATTTTCAGCGGATTAAAAAAGATCAATGGAAACACTTATGTTGAAAGAGTCATCATCAAAGCTATAAAAAATGATATTGCCATTTATGCGATGCATACAGCACTGGACAACTCATTTCTGGGTGTTTCGGCAAAAATGGCTGAGATCCTCGGATTGGAAGACTTGCAGGTTTTAATCCCCAAAAAAGGGATCATTAAAAAACTAACTACATATGTTCCTCATAAAGATGCGGAAAACCTTAGAAAAGAACTTTTCAAAGCCGGTGCCGGAAATATCGGTAATTATGATCATTGCAGCTTTAACCTGAAAGGGGAAGGAACCTATAGGGGAAATGAGCAATCGAATCCTGTAATTGGTAAAAAAGGAAAAGATCATCAAGAACCTGAAACCTTAATCAGTGTGATCTTTGAAAATTATCTTGAAGGCAGAATTCTAAAGACACTTAATAAATACCACCCTTATGAAGAAGTAGCGTATGAAATCGTTAGTCTTGACAATGCGCATCAACAGGTTGGTATGGGAATGACCGGTTTTCTTCCTGTAGAGGCAGAACCCCTGGATTTTTTCAACCAACTTAAAGAAAAATTTAATTTAAAGTGTATCAGGTATTCTGAGATCAAAGGTAAAAAAATCAAGAAAGTAGCTGTTTTGGGAGGATCGGGAAGTTTTGCTATTTCAAATGCGATCAGTGCAAATGCCGATCTATATATTACTGCCGATTTAAAATATCACGACTTTTTTAAGGCAGAAAATAAGATAATTCTTGCAGATATAGGACATTATGAGAGTGAACAGTTTACAAAAAACCTTTTAGTGGATTATCTTACAAAAAAATTCACTAATTTTGCAGCTGCCTTGCCGGCAGGCAGGATTATTTTATCAAATTACAATACAAATCCAATCAATTATTATTAAAAATGGCAAAGACAAAAGAAGTTACCGTTGAAGAAAAACTCAGAGCCTTATACGATTTGCAACTAATCGACTCAAGAATAGATGAGATTAAAATGATGAGAGGTGAATTACCTCTGGAAGTAAAGGATCTTGAAGATGAAATTGAAGGTTTACAAACCAGATTGAACAATTTCAATACTGATATAGAAAATCTGGAAACCAGTATTGCCAATAAGAAAAACAGTATTGAAGATTCAAAATCACTTGCCAAGAAATATAAAGAACAACAAAAGAATGTTCGTAACAATCGTGAATTTGATTCCTTAACCAAAGAAATTGAATATCAGGATCTTGAAATCCAACTTGCTGAAAAAAGAATTGGAGAATACGAAGTGAAGATCGAACAGAAAAAAGAGATCATTGCTGCAGCAAAAGAAAGGATCAAAGAAAAAGAAAATCATTTAAAGCATAAAAAAGATGAATTGGATGATATCCTTGAAGAAACTGCCAAGGAAGAAGAGCTTTTAAAGAAAAAATCTGTTGAATTCAGTAAACTGATCGACGAAAGATTATTCAATGCCTATAAAAAAATTCGCTCTAATGTTAGAAATGGCCTTGCAGTAGTTTCTATTGAACGTGGAGCTTCCGGAGGTTCGTTCTTTACCATTCCACCACAACGTCAGGTTGAGATTGCTACACGAAAAAAGATCATTACTGATGAGCACAGCGGAAGAATACTTGTAGATTTAGAACTTGCAGCAGAAGAAAAAGAGAAAATGCAAAAGTTCTTTTCTTAAAGAATATAAAATATTTACAAAGGTCCATCAGTTTTGATGGCCTTTTTTTTTGCCTTAATTTAAAATTACCATCAAAAGCCAGAAAATTGGCAGAGCCTCTATCCAGAAAGCTGTATAATACCTGCTCTGATGAGCTCGGGCAAAGAGCAGGAAGAATAGAGTAACCGGCAAAAGAATTGATATAAGAACTATTGAATACCTGTTTACGGGATCTTTTGCAAATTCAAGAATCAGGAAGATCAGCAAAGAGACAGTACCTATAAGTTTAGAATGATTTACTCCGTATAACTGCGGTAATGTTTTTAAATGGATATGATCATCCTCCATATCATGAATATCAAAAGGGATCGTATAAGCGATCATAAACAATATTCTTTGAAAAAAAATGATCCATACATCCATATTAAAAACTA
>JANTGS010000019.1 GCA_024762795.1 Flavobacteriaceae bacterium
AAGTCTATCTATATTTATCCAATCTTGATCTAAACCCCCAATGAGATTTTTAATAGCTTTTTTATTTTTGTTTTCATTCCTACCTTTTTATGGACAAGAGTCACCGGAGAGTGTAACCATTTATGGTTCGGTGTATGATGCTGAGACCAATGCCCCGCTTCAATATGCAACTGTAACCCTTCAAAACATCAAGACGAAGAATTTTACCGGAGGGATTACCAATAAAAAAGGAAAATTTGATTTTAGTATCAGTCCCGGTAAATATAAATTTACTGTAGAATTTATTTCATTTAAACCCTTTATAATAAACACATTAGATATCGATCAGGATATCGATTTTGGCATGATCGCTTTAAGTCAAAATTCTGAGAAACTCAATGAGGTTGAAGTCTCTGCAGGCAAAAATGTAGTAGGTTATAAATATGATAAGAAGATCTATTATGCTTATAAAGATATTGGAAATAAAGGAGGATCGGCAGTTACAGTCCTTGAAAACACACCTACTGTCAGGGTTGATGAACAGGGAAACATAAATATCCGTGGAAATAAGGCCATGATCCTTGTTAACGGAAAACCCTTTGGTGGAGAAAATGCCACAGGAGATATATTAAGCCTGATCCCTTCCAATACCATCAGCAGGGTTGAGATCTACTCACCCTCTGCCAAATACGATGCAAACAGCGGAGGTGGTATTGTAAATATTATTTTGAAAAAGGGAAAAGGTCTGGGCTTTACCGGAACAATGGAAGTTCATGGAGGTTTACCGGGAAACGATGGGATCTCTTCTTTTATCAATTATAAATCCGATAAGGTAAATGTATATTCAACAGCCAGTTTTAACCATACTATAAAAATAAAAAGTGCAAATATAGAACAGGAATATTTTAATACACATAATGATCCTGCAGGAAATATGGAACAAGATCGTGAAGACGACCGGCAAAAGAATAGTTTTTTATTCAATATCGGCAGTGATTTCAGTATTGATGATAAAAATACTGTTTCAACTTCAATTTTGTACTCTATGAGTAATAAGAATTATGATTCAGATATTTACTTTGAGGATTTTAACAAATCAGGTAATCCGATTCAATCTACCAACAGAAATGTTTCTGATAATACAGATGACAATAATCTGGAAGCCCTGATCAATTATACAACCGTTTTTAACAGTGATGATCATAAATTATCATTTAACCTGAAATACAACGGATTAAATTCAGAAAATTACACTGATATACTGAATAGTGTTTCAAGAAGTAATATTTCCAAACAAAATTCCACTAAAAATCAAAAACTCTCTACCTATCTTTTTCAGGCTGATTATCAAATTCCTTTTGCAAAGAACAACATGCTCGAAACCGGGCTTAAAACCAATGTAAGAAAATTCTCGAACAATTTTTTATATTCTACATTAAATTCTGACACACAAGCTATTGAACCTTTTGATGGCTTTGTTAATGATGTATTATACGATGAATATATTTTTGCCGCCTATGCAAAATACAGTAAATATTATGATTATCTCGACTTTTCACTGGCCTTACGCTCTGAAAAAACATATACACAGATACAGGAATTAAATATGAATTCAGATGATAAAAATGATTATCTCGATTTCTTTCCTTCTGTAAACATAGGCTACTCCTTTAAGGATGAAGGAATACTTACTTTTAATTATTCCCGTTTTATCGATCGCCCCGAAGTTGCTCAACTAAACCCTTTTACATCTATTGCCGATAATAGGTTTATTTTGACCGGAAATCCATATTTAAAACCCTCCTATTCTAATTATCTTATTCTGGAATATTACAAAGAGATTAAAAAAATATCGCTTACAACAGCTCTTTTTTATTCCGGTTCAACCGATTATATCAGATATATCATTGAAAATTCAGGCGATCAGAATGCAGATAATTTTGATATCTATATGAGAAAACCGGTCAATGACGGAAATCTTGATCAATATGGTTTTGATCTCTCATTAACCTATATTGCGGGAAAACACCTTAGACTAAGAGGTTATGTGAGTCCGTACTATTACGTAATCAGTAATACTTTTGAAAATATTTACGATTATGAGGATTATGTGATTTATGCCAATCTTGTAGGAGATTACAGATTTAATAACGGATTAAAATTTCAGTTAAATTATACTTATCAGTCTCCGAAAAAGACTGCCGTTACAAGCTTACAGGCAATACAATTCCTCAATGCTTCAGTAAGTATGGACCTTCTTAAGAAAAAAGCAACTCTTACTTTCAGAGCCAATGACCTACTAAATACCAGAACCTACGATTACGAATCATTTGAGGCAGATACTTTTACCCATAAGAACTGGCGTTTTGATTCTCAGTACTTAATATCTTTTATGTACCGATTTAATAAAGCGAGTAAAAGAAACTCTCACAACAGAAGTAAGGATATCGATAAAGAAGTATTTGAACTGGATGAGGATATCAAATAAAAAAGGCTTGCAATTGCAAGCCTTTTTATTCTTCTATTTCTTATTTCAGGACTTTAATTTTTTAGCCTCTTTCTTTAATTTAAAATGCTCTACAATATTACCAAACAACCAGTAAGGTACTACAAATGAAATCAAAAAGATCATCAACCAAAATCCCATTGTAAAGATGGTCATAAATACTAAAAAACCTAAAAATTGCTGAATGTCCATGAATTATGTTTTTCTATTTGTTACAAAAATATAATTATTTTTTTAAAATCCTCATGATTCGTATTTTTTTTCTCTTCAATTGTTTTAACAGTAAACTACTGGTCTTTAAATACTCTCAATTTTTTTTATTGCTGAAAAACTACACTTCCGGGAATAATTCCGGCCGGTATAGTTTCAAGCAGGGTTCCGCTGGCTAAATTAAATATCTTCAATTCTCCTTCGCTGTTAAAATCTTTAGCATCTGTTGCATACATATCTCCGTAGTAGGTGGCCATACTATAGAAAAAGCCATCAAGTCCCGCAACAGATTCCTCCGGAAGATCTGCTGATGAAGGACTCATTTTGTAAACCTTCCCCTCCAGATTATAGTATAAATTACCTCCGTCAAAATTCAAAAAAGCCGGATGCTCTGTAGTGTCAAAATTATAAATTCTTATTACACTCCCGGTTGCAGCACTCATCCTTACAAGTTTCCCTTCTGATTGAGAGTTTACAGGCCAGGAAATTCCTCCGCAAAGGATCCAAACATTTCCTCGTCCGTCATCAATAAGAGAATTAGGCACATCTCCTACGCCAACATTTTCAATAAGGCTTTGAGTTTGCAGATCAATTATAGCAACCTGATCATTATGTCCCCATCCGCCTTTCAGGTTAACAAAAAGTTTGGTGTTAACAATCAACATATTTTCAGGACCTTCTCCAACGGAAATTGTATTGATTACCTGATTTGTATTGAGGTTTATTACAGAAATAAAATCATCGGAGGGATCAGAGGGATCTCCCCAGTTACTTACAAAAGCCCGATCATTCTCAGCCACCATATACCTGGGATTACTGATGTCTTCACTGATTACACCTTCCTTTTTAAATGTATATCGATTGGCCACAACGATCTTATTGGAATTATTTACCACAATATAGGCTTTATCTCCTTTTAAGGTCATCGACTGAACCACATTTCCAAGATCCTCATTATTTACAGTTTTGTATATATTCTGACTTACTTTACCATCGTCACCAACAAAAGTTATCGTTCCTGTACCTGTATTGAAAGCTCCTTCATTGGTAATAAAGAAACCGTTCTCGTAATCTCCCTTGGGTATATTAACCGGCGGATTGTCATCACTGGAGCAAGAAGCAAAGAAAAGTGTAGTAATCATTAAAAAAGCTGTAATCTTAAATGTTTTCATTTTAATCAATTTTATAGTTAATATTTAATTCGTAATTTCTGTTCGGCATAGGCCTGTATGCAACGCTTTGGTAAGCCTCCTTAAAGATATTTTTGATATGTAAACCTATATTCATTTTATTTTTAAGAAAACTGTAACCAAATTCAATATTGGAAAGCCAGTAATCATCCAGTGCCTGTGAATTGGATGAGGTAGTATAAACTTCGCCGGTATATTGTAAGTTATAATTCATAAAAATATTCTTATAATGGTACAGCAAATTTCCATACGCCTTATGATAAGGAACATAGATCAATTGTTTGCCTAAAGCATCATCATTTGATACGGTATAAGCGTATTGCAAACTTCCCCGAAGATGATTTTTACCCATTTCCATAGATTTTTGTAATTCAAATTCTATTCCGTACCCTGTAGATTCCTTTATGTTCTTGGGTTCCCAGATTCCGTTATTTTGGGTAGGCACCCACTGGATGAGATTCTTGCTATCTAGAAAGTAAACAGAGGTTTGTAATTTAAAACCATCATTATTAAAACCGAATGCAATTTCACCGGTTGTACTGTTTTCGGGTTTAAGTTCAGGATTCCCTCCCGGATCCCAAAAGAGATCATTAAAGGTTGGCAAGCGATAGTTGGTTGAATAATTGGATTTTATACTGAATTTATCGTTAATGTTATAATTGAGATCTACAGCATAGATCAGCGGTATTCTGTACACTGAGGAAAAACCTTTTCGGAGACTGATATTATAGATTAGTTTGTCAAATACCTCCTGATGCCAAAGAGTATACATTTCGAAATTATTTTGCGACACAGATCCAATATGGTCTCCCTTTCCGGTAGAATAAGTATTGATAATTCCTGCTTTGACAGAAGTATTTTTAAACAAAAACCAGGTTAGATCATATTTTACAATAAGATCCCTGCTTTGATTTCCTGTAGCCGATTCCGAATCATCTTTTTGAAACAGATAAGTATATTTTTCATCCAGAGAAGAGAGATCTAAAAGAGAAGTGTATTTTGTTCCGGTATTTTTCCACGAAAGTAAAAAACGATTGTCTTTATTCAATAATTTTGAATTGCTGGGAGCAGACAGGGTTCCCGAAGTATTTCTATCATTATCAGTATAATAGGTATGTAGTGAAAATCGGTTATTTTTATTGGGTTTCCAGCCCAGAACCGTTTGAACCCCCAAATTAATATATTCTCCGTTCTCGTTATACAAATCCGTATCCGGGTAAGGATAATTATTTTTGCTGTTGGCATAATTTATTGAGGCTTTGGCAAAATATTTTTCCGTAGAAAACTCCCCCTGAGTATTCCCTTTAAAAGTACTGTAACTTCCACCTCCCAGCTGAACAAATATTTTTTTATCAGGAGTAAAATTTAATCGGTCTCTTAAATTAACAGCGCCACCAACAGCACCACTGCCTAAAAGCACACTCCCCCCTCCTTTTCTAATATCAACAGCATCAAAACCGTTTGCGCTGATCGTATTAAAATCGGTTTGTCCGTTTAAAGAAGAGTTGATCGCAATACCGTTCCAGTAAACTCCTGTATGGGCAGCAGAGGTTCCTCTAAGCGATATGGAGGAGACCATTCCGTTTCCATTTTCTTTAAAATATAGATTCAATTCTTTTTGCAGAAGATCTCCCAGTGATAAATTGTTATTTTTCAATACAGAATCCCTGATGATATCCACTGTATACCCAGAGTTTAAAGCAGGTGAAAAATTTCCATACAAAACTACTTCCTCTAATTTATTTATGGAATCGTTCTGTGAAAAAACAGAAAGGCCTGCCGCCAAGGTAAATGTTAAAAAAATATATTTCATCATAAAATATTCTTCCTCCGAAAATATTTATACTATTTCTGAAATTGGCAGGTTTCCTGGCTTGCATCCTGTTGATCGTCTTCCCATCAATGAAACTGACAGTGACATAAAGAGCATCAACAAGTATCACAAAGTGACTGAGCTTACAGTTGCGGAGACAGCTCCCGATTTTAACGGGATTCCCTTTTTAACCTTTTCCGTGAACAGGATAAAGGAGCACCAAAACTTCGTTGCAAATGTAAGTGAAAACTAAATTATAAAATAATCTTTTCTTAGTTTTTTTAAATCCTGATGAAAATAATTTTCGTAAACTTGCCAAAATTTATATCAAAAATCATGAAAAATATCCTGCTCCTTTTGCTACTTTTTACCGGTTTTTTATCCTGTAAAACCGATAATGAATCAAAAGACAGAAATATAAATCTAAACAAAACCTATAATTTAATTAAATACGCTAAAGGGTTTGAATTAGAGCATATTAATAATATAACTAAAGTTACTATTTTATCTCCTTATCCTCAGGCAAAAGAAGGATTTACTTACTATCTTATCCCTAAAAAAAATCAGTTGCCCGATTCATTAAAAGGTAAAAAAATAATCAGAATACCGGTAAATAAAATGGTGGCCAGCTCTACAACACATATACCGATGATCGAAATATTTCATCAGGAAAATACCCTGGTCGGATTTCCTCAAACACATTATATTTCTTCTAAAAGAACTGTAGATCTTGTAAAAAAAGGAAAAATAAAAGAGCTGGGAAATACACAGGATATCAATACAGAAATCCTTATCGAATTAAAACCTGAGGTGGTTATTGGATTTAGTCTGAGCAGCAACAATAAAATGTATCACAATATTGAAAATATTGGCATACCGGTAATTTACAATGGAGACTGGCTGGAAGAAAATCCGCTGGGAAGATCCGAATGGATTAAATTATTTGGTGCTCTTTATAATAAATCCAAAGAAGCCGACAGTATATTTAAATCAATTGAGCGGGAATATAACAAAGCTAAAAAACTCGCCTTAAAGGCTGAAAAAAGACCCAAAGTCCTTTCCGGGGTCCTTTTTAAGGATAAATGGAACTTACCGGCAGGAGAAAGTTTTACTGCTACTCTTTTTAAAGATGCTAATACAGATTATCTGTGGAAAGATTCCGATGGGCACGGGAGTTTGGTATTGAGCTTTGAGTCAGTATTTGAAAAAGCTGTTAATGCCGATTTCTGGATTGGTGCAGGGATCTACACCTCCTTTGATCAAATGAAGAAAGCAGATGATCATTATACAGAGTTCAAAGCTTTTAAAAATAAAAATATTTATACTTTTTCTAAGAAAAGAGGAGCTAACGGAGGAGTGATCTATTTTGAACTCTCCCCAATACAACCTCATTTTGTTCTTAAGGATCTGATCAAAGTAACCCATCCTGAACTTCTCCCCGAATACAAAACACATTTTTTAGAAAAACTAAATCATTGAAGTACAGTAATTTTAACAGGATTAGTATCTTAGCAAAAAAGTAAGTATTGAAACCAGCAAGAACATATTTAATATCATTTATAATCCTTTTTGTGGTATTATTTCTGGTTTTTCTAATCAATTTAAGTCTTGGATCTGTATCCATACCGCCTAAAGATGTATTTTTAGGATTGTTTGGAGGTGGATCTTCCAGTGAATCGTGGAATTACATCATTCTGAATTTCCGATTACCAAAAGCTCTAACAGCAATATTGGTAGGCTCAGGATTAAGCATTAGCGGCTTACTGATGCAAACCTTATTTAAAAATCCGTTAGCTGGTCCGTTTGTTCTCGGTATCAGTTCCGGTGCCAGTCTGGGGGTTGCCCTCTTGATTCTGGGAAGCTCTGTTATTGGCGGAAGTTTTATCCTTCTGGGGCATAATCAGATTGCTGTAGCCATAGCTGCAAGTTTAGGGGCTTTCTTTGTACTGAGCATTGTCATGATCCTGGCCAACAGTGTTAAAAATACTATGGCTATTTTGATCATCGGACTTATGTTTGGTAGTTTTACAGCAGCTATTATCAGTGTTTTAGCTTACTTTAGTAATGCTGAAGACCTACAGCAATACCTTTTTTGGAGCTTTGGAAGCCTTGGAAATCTAAGCTGGAAAGAACTATCGGTCTTTACCGGCGTTTTCTTTTTGGGAATTCTATTGGTAACCCCCAATATAAAAGCACTGAATTCACTTCTGCTGGGAGAAAATTACGCTAAAAGCCTGGGTCTGAATTTAAGCCGCTCAAGAAACAGTATCTTACTTTCTACCAGTATTTTAACCGGTGTAATCACTGCTTTTTCCGGACCTATTGCATTTATCGGTCTGGCTGTTCCTCATATAACAAAAATGGTTTTTAACACCTCAAACCATAAAGTTCTGATTCCGGCTGTGGCTATCTTTGGTGCGATCATCATGCTTATCAGCGACACTATAGCGCAATTACCCACCAGTGAATATGTTTTGCCCATCAATGCAATAACTTCAATGTTTGGTGCCCCTGTGGTTATTTGGTTACTCATTCGTAAACGAAAGATCAGTTAAGATGAAAAACAGAAATAATATTATACTCAGCACAAAGGATCTTAGCATAGGATACAGATCGCGTAAAGAGAAGCTCGTTATTGCTTCCGGACTCGATCTCGGGTTATATCAAGGAGAAATGGTCAGCCTGATGGGTATAAATGGCATTGGTAAATCTACCCTGCTGAGAACATTAACCGGCGTTCAGAAAGAGATCTCAGGGAAAATTCTAATTCAGGGCAAAGAACTCAGATCAATGCAACCGAATGAAATAGCCAAAAAAATCAGTGTAGTACTTACTGAAAGAATTCCATCAAATAATCTTACGGTTTATGAGCTTATAGCATTAGGCAGACAACCTTATACCAACTGGCTGGGATCACTTTCTGTAAAAGATAAGGAGCAGATCAGTTTTGCCATAGAACAAACAGGATTAGAAAATTTACTCGAAAAAAAATGTGATTCCTTAAGCGATGGCCAGCTTCAAAGAGTTATGATCTGCAGGGCTTTAGCACAAAATACTGAAATTATTTTTCTGGATGAACCCACAGCTCATCTGGACATTCAGCATAAGATTGAAATTTTTAAGATCCTCTCCAATCTGGCACATCAACTGGGAAAAAGTATCCTGATCTCTACACATGAGATTCAGTTTGGGGTGCAAATGAGTGATCAATTATGGTTAATGACGCGTGATGGGATCTTATCGGGCACTCCTGATGAAATGATAGAAAACAACAGTATTAATAAGATTTTTGATACCGGTCAGATTAAATTTGACAAGGATTACAGGCAATTCAGAATCATTTAAAATTATACTGACCCATGTGCTTTTATACCAAACAAACCAAAAAAGCCGTTGAAATAGAATTTAGATTCAATGCTAAATTTAATCAACCCGATCAATTTTCTCCTTCTGATTTTATCAACGGATTTACTTTTCCAAAAACACCGGTGATCACTTCAAATGATCCGGAAATTATTCAACTTTTTAATTGGGGGTTGATCCCTGCATGGTCTTCTGATGAAAGAATAAGAAGATCTACCCTCAATGCCAAAATTGAAACCCTGAGTGAAAAACCATCATTTAAGGATTATATTTCAAATCGTTGCCTGATCATTGCAAACGGATTTTACGAATGGCAGTGGCTTGATAAAAAAGGGAAACACAAACAAAAATATGAAATTACCTTACCCGGAGAAAGTCTCTTTTCATTTGCTGGGATCTGGTCGACCCGGCAAGACCATGACGGTAAACAGAAATTCACGTACAGTTTGCTTACAACCAAGGCAAATTCATTGATGAGTGAGATACATAATACAAAAAAAAGAATGCCTGTTATTCTTTCAAAGGAGCAGGAAATGCTTTGGCTTAATGAGGTTCCGGTTGAAGAGTTCAGACGATCCGATCCGCCGTTGATCGCTAAGAAAGTTGAAGACCTCAGCAATAAAAATAGTCAGTTAAGGCTTTTTTAAAATTAAGGATTAAAAAAAACAGATCCTTACCAAAAGTTAATCCTGTAATAAATAGTTCATTTACTTAAAAATCTTAAAATCTTATTATATTTGTTATTATTAACCAATTTTTAAAAAATTTAACATGATGAAAAAAGTATCAGTATTAATTATCGCCTTCCTGTTTGCCGGTATTGCACAGGCACAGACACAAAAGGAAGAAGTAGACATGATTCAGTCATTATTTGGAATGCAAAAAAAAGAATGGGTAGCCCAGTACATTGAACTGAATGATTCACAAAAAAGTGATTTCTGGAATCTTTATGATGAATATGAGGCTAAAAGAAAAGAATTGGGACAAAAAAAATTCAGCCTCTTGCTCAACTATGTAAATGATTATGGTGAGATTAAAGCGGCAGATGCCGATCGTTTTATGAAAGAAGCATTATCTTTAAGAAAGAATTCAGAAAAACTAACCTATTCTTATTATAAAAAGATCAAAAAGAAAACTGATCCTGTGGTAGCCATGCAGTTTTATCAGATTGAAACCTATATTTCAAATTTGGTAAGATCAGAATTACTCGAAGAGTTGTTTGTTACCAAACAATAAATTTTTCGGTCAGCATACAAAAGAACTCCCCTTCGAGGGAGTTTTTTTATGGAAAATATCTAAAAAGTATCCGTCTAAAAAGTCACTGAATTGAAATAAACATTTTGCATATTTTTTATTTTACTAAAGCACAAACGTTTTCTCGAAATACAACAAAAACCGATTAAACCTCTTGTTCTTTCAAAGGTCAGGCACTTTATATGACAAAACTAAAAAGAAACATTTTTTATTGATAAAGTAAAATTGTAAATTTGGATAAACTTAAAAGGATCTAAAATGAAATACTTAAAATTTAACCTGGCAATTTTATCTATTTTTATTATAAGTTCATGTGGATCAACCTCGGAAACAAGTGTTAACCCTCATGCAGAACCTCATATTCAAATGCATAAAGAATTTATTAAAGAAGAAAACCAGAAAGTTATGAATCAACAATTTTTAAAAGAAATTTCCGGAACTTATCTCGGTATGCTACCTTGTAACGACTGCGAAAAGATTATTTATCGCCTTCAGCTTAATAAAGATCAAACTTATCAGGCAAAGATAACTTATAAAGGAAAAGAGGATACAATTCTGAAAAATGGAAATTTTAAAATTACCGATAAATTAACCATAGAACTTGACGACTATATCAACGGAATGAATCAATTATTACCGGAGAGTAAAGGGCTCCTTTTACTGGATAGGAATGGAAACAAATTTACAGGAGAAAATGCAGAACAGTATTACCTGTTACCGGTTACAAGAACTAACGAAAACCCAAAAGAGGCTCGTTTTCAAAAGATCCTACAAAATAAGTTTCAGGCTGGAATAGACTTCTTTGCTTTTGGCAATGAACCTTCATGGTCTCTTGATATGGATTTTGAAAAATCCATTCATTTTAAAGATCTTGACGGAATAGATTTCTCTGCTCCCGCTGTTAAACCTGATCAAGCTATGGATGCAAATATTAAAAGATACAGATCCGTAACAGAATCGGGTGAAATTATTGTTCAAATTAATAAAATTCCGTGTTCCGATAGTATGTCGGGTAAAAAGTTTGATTACCAGGTAAATATCGATTACAAAAAATCGAATGAAAAGGATTACAGAACTTTTAAGGGTTGCGGAAATTATATACCTGATTACAGGCTACACGATATCTGGGCTATTATAGAAGTTGACGGAATTAAGATCAACTCCGATAATTTCAAGAAAAAAATACCTATGCTGGAAATTAATCTTTCTGAAAACCGGGTATCTGGAACTGATGGATGTAATAATTTTACAGGAAAAGTTACTTTAGAAAAAGGAAAGATCCTTTTCGGACCACTGGCATCTACTATGATGGCATGCCTCGATAATAATGAGATCAGCTCTAAAATTGGTAAAACTTTATCAGATGCTGAATTAGATTATACATTTGACAATAATCTGGTTTTCTTTAAAAATGGAAATAGAGTTATGGTCTTAAAACATATTGATTAAATAACTCCTTCAACAAATTATATCCGGACAAAATTCAGAATAATCTTATTCATCAGAATACTTGTCCGGATATTCTCTTATACAATTATTTTATTTATTATATTTACTACCTGTTCAAACCTAATCTAAAACCGAAATATTTTGACTTCAAAAGAACTTTCAAAAGGAATTTTAAGAGCGGTTGGCATTCTGGCCGGAATCGCTTTATTGATTTTTTTTCTATATGAAATTCAATCCGTGCTGGTCTACCTAGCCATAGCGGCTGTCCTCTCACTCATTGCACGACCCATCATGACATTTTTAAAAGAAAAACTAAAACTTCCTAATCTGGCTGCTGTATTGATTACGATGTTATTATTCGTGCTGGCAATTTTTGGTATCGTATCCATGTTTATACCGCTTATCGTACAGCAAGGATATAATATATCCCTTTTGAACACCTCTGAATTGCATCAGAATATTAAAACTCTTTTGGTTGAGATCAATCAATATTTTTCCAAAAGAGGTATTGATATAACCAATCAGATCAAAGATATTGATATTGCATCCAATTTAAAGGTAATCCCCAGCTTTCTCAACACAATTCTTGCAACTGTGGGTACAATCAGTATGGGGCTTTTTTCTGTCTTGTTCATTCTTTTCTTTTTTCTAAAGGACAAAGAGATCTTACATCAGGTTTTCTTTGCTGTTACCCCAGACGGAAAGGAACAAAGGCTTATGAACTCATTAAACAAGATCAGTAAATTACTGTCCAGATATTTTATCGGACTCATCATACAAATTGCAATTTTATTTACTATTTATTCTATTATTCTATTGGTTTCAGGTATAGAAAGTGCTTTGGTGATCGCCTTTTTATCGGCAATTTTAAATATCATACCCTATATAGGGCCCTTGATTGGGGGAATTTTAATGATAACCCTTACCATGACCAGTAACCTTGAATACGATTTTCAAACTGTGATCTTACCTACAACCCTTTGGGTTTTTATTGGTTATTTGGTAGCTCAGATGATCGATAATTTTTTCAGTCAACCCATTATATTTTCAAAAAGCGTTAAATCTCATCCGCTTGAAATCTTTCTTGTCATTATTATTGGCGGGCTTATTTTCGGTATTGCCGGTATGATCATAGCTGTACCCACTTACACTGCTTTAAAAGTAATTTTTAAAGAATATTATGCAGAAAACCAAGTGGTTGAACAATTAACTAAAGATTTGGATTAAATTTGAACAGGTTTATTTTAGATACTGAAGTTCAATTATTTATAAACAAACACCTCCGGGATGATCCTGTTAAACTTATACTTGTCGGGTCTCCCTTTTCTAAGGTCAGTGTTCAGGAACTTGCGAAACAGATCATCTCCAAAAGAAAATGTGAAACCAAATTACCTTCCTGGTTTGCTACGGCAAATATCTACTACCCTGATAAATTAAATATCGAACAAACTTCTTCAGAAATAACGGCCAATTATAAAGCTAATCTTATTTCAGGAGAGAATTTACTAGATATTACCGGTGGTCTCGGTGTGGATGATCTCGCTTTCGCGGATAGATTCACAAAGGTATTTCATTGTGAGATCGATAAAGAACTTTCTGAGATCGTAACACATAATTATAAAAAACTCGGAATTAAGAATATTGAAACTATAGCCGACAACGGATTAAATTACCTAAGGCGGAGTAAAAAGAAATTCGATTGGATTTATATCGATCCTTCACGAAGAAACCAGTTTAAATGGAGAGTTTTTCTTTTAAAGGATTGTTTACCCGATATCCCTGAAAACCTCAATTACCTATTTGAATATACAGATCAGATCTTACTAAAGGTTTCTCCCATTCTTGATATCAGTTCAACAATTACTGAGCTAAAATTTGTGTATGAAATACATGTTGTAGCTGTAAATAATGAAGTTAAAGAGTTACTTTTTCTACTCAAAAAAGACTATTCAGAACAGGTTTTGATTAAAACAATCAATATCAAAAAGGATACCAATGAAGTATTTGATTCTGTTTATTATTCTCTCTCCGAACCCACCTATTCTCTCCCCGAATCATATCTTTATGAGCCTAATTCCGCTATCCTGAAAGCAGGTCTTTTTAATGAAGTATCATCTCAGTTAAACATTTATAAATTGCATAAAAACAGCCATCTATACACTTCGAGAAATCTGATCGATTTTCCTGGTAGAAGATTCCGTATCTTACAAATTACTCCTTATGATAAAAAACAACTTAAAAGATTGATCCTTTCAAAAAAAGCAAATATCACCGTTAGAAATTTTCCTGAAACTGTTGCGCAGATTCGCAAAAGAACAGGCTTTAAAGAAGGCGGAGATCTGTATCTTTTCTTTACCACCGATTTGCTTAACAAACATCTGGTTCTCGTCTGTGAAAAAGTTATTCAAAAGTAAATAATTCATCATCAATTTTTTTAACTTTACGCATTACTCAGAAAAAATCATAAAATGTCAAACAAAAACATAAGAGCACTTTCCGAAAGAAAAGGCTTAAGCGACAATCTATTTGAAAATATCTCAGAACTTTCTCTAAAAGACGCCGTAAAAGAGGAATTCCACGAACTGGCCGACAGGTTTCACCTGGATGATTCGGTAGTTTTGGGTACTTCCAGTTTCTATGATTTTTTAAAACCCGGAAACAGAAACAAAAAAGTTCATGTATGCAATGGTACTGCCTGTATGACCGCCGGAACACAAAAAAAACTCATCAAAGAACTCGAAAATCATTTTGATGCAGATGAAATTGGTCATGCTGCTTGTTTGGGCAGGTGTCATAGCAACAGCGCTTTTATGTTCAACGACAGAACTTATTCGGCTAAAAATGATGAAGAATTAAAAGAAATATTCTCTAAAAAAGAGTATTTCCAGGAAAACATATATCAAACAGCTTGTAATACTACACCTGTTCTTACATCTCAAATTGATGATTTAAAAGATTTTTACGCTCTGGCAGAAGAATTTTCCGGTAAACCACAACAGATCATAGATGAATTAAAAGTCTCAAATCTTCGAGGAAGAGGCGGTGCCGGTTTCCCATTCTGGTTTAAACTTGATGCTGTGATCAAAGAGCAGAATGATCAAAAATATATTGTTTGTAATGCTGATGAGGGGGATCCGGGAGCTTATAGCGATATGTATCTGATGGAGCATCAACCTCATAAGGTACTTTTTGGTATGTATATTTCCGGCAAATGTGTTGGAGCCGATACAGGAGTTTTATATATCAGAGGGGAATACCCCGATTCTATCCGGACCGTTAGGAAAGCTATTGATGAACTCAAATCTTTGCAGTTGATCAATGATTTTAATTTTAAGATCATTCGCGGACAAGGAGCTTATGTGTGTGGTGAAGAAACAGCTCTATTGAATTCTATTGAAGGACTAAGGCCTGAAGTAAGAGTACGTCCGCCCTACCCTGCTCAGGAAGGTTTGTACGGCAGACCTACCGTTTTAAGTAATGTTGAAACTTTTGCCAATATCAATTGGATCTTAAAAAATGGAGGAAAAGCTTATAAAAAGCTCGGGACAGAAAATTCAACCGGAACAAAGCTGGTATCCTTAGACAGTTTGTTTAAAAAACCCGGGATTTATGAGATTGAAATGGGAACTCCTCTTGAAAGTGTTTTAAATGATTTTGGAGGAGGATTTACCTCAGTGGTAAAAGCTTTGCAGATTGGTGGTCCTCTAGGTGGAATTGTTCCGCTATCTAAAATAAAAGAGCTCACTTTAGATTTTGAATCTTTACAAAATAATGGATTCCTCTTGGGGCATGCCAGTTTTGTGAGTATTCCCAAGGATTTCCCAATGATCAGATTCATCGAACATCTGATGAAGTTTACTGCCGATGAAAGCTGTGGAAAATGTTATCCCTGCCGTATAGGTTCCTTTAGAGGTTATGAAATGCTTAAAAAGGCCCAAGATGAAAATTACAAATTAGATAGACGATTGTTCGATGATTTACTGGAAACCCTGGAAATAGGGTCTTTATGTGCACTTGGTGGAGGAGTTCCTTTACCAATTAAAAACGCATTACAGTATTTTAAAGATGAGTTAAAAGAATATTTTTCTTAACCGCAAAGGTCACTAAGATTTTCGCAAAGAACGCAATGAATAATATTATGACGGAAAATGAAATTTCAAGAATTATTTTTAACTGTTCCCTTAAAGTGCATAAAGCTTTAGGCCTAGGACTTTTAGAAAGCTCTTATGAAGAATGTCTGTTTTATGAATTGAATAAATCTGGACTCAATGTTCAAAAACAAAAGGCTTTACCTCTTATTTATGAAGAAGTGAAATTAAATGTTGGTTATAGAATTGACATTTTAATCGAAAATAAAGATATCATAGAAATTAAATCAGTTGAATCTGTAAATGATATTCATTTGGCTAAAATATAAACATATTTAAAATTATCAAATTGTAAATTAGGCATGCTGATTAATTTTAATGTAACACTAATAAAAAACGGAATTAGGAGAGTTGCAAATAATCTTTAGCGACCATAGCGTAAATCTTAGCGTTCCTAGCGGTTAAACAATACTAACATGAAAGCATATATAAACAATATACCACATTCTATAAAAAAAGGAGAAACCATTCTTGAATTTGTCAGAAGAATCAAAAACCGGGAGGCAATTCCAACCATGTGTCAGGATGACCGGTTAGAGAACTTTGGTTCCTGCAGGGTTTGCTCCGTTGAAGTTGCCCGTAAAAAGGATGGCCCGACTAAAGTTGTAGCTTCCTGTCATACACCGGTGTTTGAAAATGCATATATTTATCATGAAACTGATAAAATTAAAAAGCTTAGAAAAAATATTGTTGAATTGGTTTTAACCGATTATCCCCCGGAAAAAGTTTTCCCGGAAGAAGGAAAAAAACCTACTGAGTTTCAAAGAACCATCGAGCAAATAGGTGTTCCCAATATCAGATATCCCAAAGGAGAAGATCATCTTAAAATTGAAAAGGACAATTCTCATCCTTATATCAAATCAGATCTTTCACAATGCATCAACTGCTATCGTTGTGTTAGAGCCTGTGAAGAGATCCAGGGGGAACTGGTTTTGGGAATGAGTGGCAGAGGTTTTGCCAGCCAAATCATAAAAGGTTTTGATACCGATTTTGATCTTTCAGCTTGTGTATCCTGTGGTGCCTGCGTACAAACCTGTCCAACCGAAGCTTTAACTGATAAATTTGAAAGCAAAACACTTTTAGCTGATAAAACGCTAAGAACAACCTGTACTTATTGCGGTGTGGGGTGTCAGCTGGAGGTTTCTGTAATCAATGGAGAGATCAAAGGAATTCAGGCTCCGGAAAATGCAGAAGTGAATTTTGGGCACACTTGCCTGAAAGGTCGTTTTGCATTCCAGTTTTATAATCATCCGGACAGATTAACCGACCCATTGATCAAAAAGAATGGACAGTTTGAAGTAGTTACCTGGGAGGAAGCTTATGATTTTATCACTGAAAAGTTAAATAAAATAAAACGCGATTTAGGTCCCGATGCCATTGGCTGTATTTCCTCTTCAAGAGCGACCAATGAAGAGAATTATCTGATGCAAAAAATGACCCGGGTGGCTATTGGCACTAATAATATTGATGGTTGCGCGCGGGTTTGCCATGCGCCTACCGCCTATGGTATGCAACAATCTTTTGGGACAGGAGCTGCAACCAACTCGGTTGATGATCTGAATGATACCGATTGTATTTTCCTCTTTGGGGCCAATCCTACCGAGGCACATCCGGTAACGGGAGCAAAGATCAAACAACTGTTTATGAAAGGAGTTACTTCCATTGTTGTTGATCCTGTAAAAACAAAACTGGCTAAACTGTCCCAATATCATCTGCAATTACGTCCCGGAACCAATGTTGCTATTCTGAATATGCTGATGCATTATATTATCAAAGAAGAACTTGTTGATCAGGATTTTATCCATAAATATACTACCCAATTTGATGAATTGAAAGAACAGGTGATCCATCTTGATATGGACGAACTGGAATCGCTTACCGGAGTGTCAAAAGAACTGGTCAGAGAAACTGCTATGGCCTATGCCAGGGCGGACAAGGCAATGGAATTTCACGGACTCGGAGTAACAGAGCATTATCAGGGAAGTAAAACTGTTATGTTATTGGCAAATCTGGCCATGATGACCGGAAATATTGGAAAACGCGGCGTAGGATTGAATCCTTTACGAGGCCAGAACAACGTGCAAGGGGCAGCAGATATGGGAGTTCAACCCCATCAGGGAGCCGGATATCTAGATGTTAACGATCCTGAAATACAAAAATACTATGCCAAAAAATACGGCGTAGAAAAAATGCCAAAAAAAGAAGGACTTAAAATACCTGAAATGCTCGATGCAGCCATTGAGGGTAAATTAAAAGCCTTATGGATCATGGGAGAAGACACTTTAATGACCGATCCCAATACTCATCACATTCAGAATGCGATGGAACAACTCGATATTCTGATCGTTCAGGAACTGTTTATGTCGGCCACAGCCGAAATGGCCGACGTGGTCCTGCCGGCAAATTCTTATTTTGAAAAAAACGGAACCTTTACCAACGGAGAACGAAGAGTACAACGGGTTAATAAAATTATAGATCCCATTGGAAGATCAAAATCTGATGGACAGATCATTATTGATATGATGTATAAACTGGGCTACGAACAACCTACCGGTAAAATTTACAATGCTGAAAAAATTATAGAAGAAATATCAGAGGTAATTCCTTTTATGAAAGGATTGCGCTGGGACAGACTTGGGAAGAACGGACTTCAGTGGCCGGTACTGGAAGACGGAACCGGTACACAGATCATTCATAAAAATGGTAATTTTAAAAAAGGTAAAGGAACTTTCCACCATTTTGATTTTGAAGAAACTCCTGAACTGGTTGAACACAGAAAACAATATCCTTTTATTCTGACTACTGCCCGTCAATTGGAACATTACAATTCCGGCACTATGACAAGAAGAACTAACAATCAGGAGATTTCACCAAGTGATTACCTTGAGATCAACCCTGCTGATGCAGCCGGGAAAGAGATTATAAACGGAGATATTGTTAGGATTTTTTCCGACAGAGGCAGTGTGGAAATCCCTGTAAAGATCACCTACAAGGTTAAACCCGGCGTAGTGCGCACAACTTTTCATCAGCCGGAAATTTTTATCAATATGATTACGGGAAATATTGGGGATTACGAAACAAAAACACCCGAATATAAGGTAGTTGCAGTTGACTTTGAAAAAATATAAATGAACATAAAGTTTGTTCCTGAGTATGTCAGGTGACGTCCTATATAATTTATATGACACCGTTATTGTTGTTTAGTACAAGGTGAATTATTTCAGTATATTTGTCTATGATTGAATTTTTTAAAGCAGCATTTTACAAAATAAAAAGTATCCGTATATTCTGAGTTTAGTTAGCCTGTTACTTAAATCTGACGAATATTCTTTCATCTAAATACCATTAAAATGAAGATTATTATTTTATCATTCATGTTGTTATTTGCATTACAAGGGCTATCACAGAATAAATCGCCGGTCCAAATTCCAAAACTATCGCAAAAAGCAAATGTAAGGATCAACTACTTACCGGTCAGTATGCCAGAGAATGAAAATGATATGGGACTTGCTGGAATTCATTATAACCTATTCTTAAACAAATGGATCTATACGGGTATTGGAATGTTTAGTGCCGTAACAGGCACGCGTGGTGGTCTGTTTACATTAGGAGTAAACTTGGGTGTTAAAAAAAATATTTTAAACAGGTTTTATTTAGATACAGGTTTACATTTTGGAGGTGGTGGAGGTGCCGGATCTCCTGATGGTGGCGGAGCCTTTATACTTCCTCACTTCAATTTAGGCTACGCATTTAAAAAGTTTTCTATTGAAGGAGGTTACAGTTATATCAATTTTTTTGATGGAGGAGATATCAATAGCAGTCAATGGAATATTGTTGTTCAGATTCCATTGCACTACCATTATACTTCCTTTGATTATACCGAAACTACACTCAGTAGTACTGATATTCCTAATCAGAAATCCTGGCAACAAAAAAGTAAAAGATTTTCAGTTCTGCTCCACTTTAATAATCATGATCTGATAGGAGAAACAAAAGACACTGACGGGTTACCTATGGATGATCAGATGATCAATACTGTTGGTATTGAACTCAACTCTTTTTTCAGCAGAAATACTTTTTTCTTTTTAAAAGCCGATGGAGCTTATAATGGTATAGATGCCGGTTATATGGACCTGATCGCCGGGTTAGGATATGAATTTTCATTTAATAAGGAAAGAACGAGGATCCTTGGAAAAATAGGGTTGGGTGCTGCCGGAGGAGGTGGTGTAGATACAAACGGAGGTTTTGTTATCTATCCGGATATCTCATTTGAACAAAAAATCTTTAATGATGTTTTTATCTCACTAAACAAAGGCTTTTTGCTTAGCCCTGATGCCAGTTTCCTTTCCTCTACTTATGGAGTTGGTTTCAAGTATTATTTTAATCAGAATGGATTAATATCCAAAGAAAATGAAACCTATACTTTTGCCAAGTTTAAAGGAAAAGAATTTATATTAGGGGAAGAGTACTATTTTGATGTCGCGAGAAACTATGAGGGCTTACAAAAAGATATGCAACAAATGGTTTTTCAGATAAACTTCTATCTAAAGAAGAATTTCTATCTTTCGGGAGAAGCAGCTTTTGCTAATTTCGGTGATGCCGGAGCATATGCTGAAGGTTTGGCTGGTGGTGGATTAACTACTTCTCACGATTTTTCTCAACGATTTCAGTTTTTCGGCCAAATTCTTGCCGGTGCAGCAGGAGGCGGATGGATAGATACCGGCGAAGGTTTGATTATAAAACCCTCTGTTGGTGGTTCTGTTTTTTTTAATGATAAGCTGGGGCTGAGGCTTTCAATAGGTCAATCCAAGGCTATAGGTGGTGGACTTAATACCACATTTGCAAATGCTTCATTAAGTTACAGGCTGGCTTTACTAAAAGCAAGATAACCTTATAACTAAATTACCCGATAATAAATTTACCAAAGAATTAAGCCTGTATATTTCATTTTTTTTTGAAAAAAATCCTCTTCTATAAAGTGAAAAAATTGAAATTAATTTTTTAGAGTCTCACGAATAAAAAATATTAAAAAAATATCAGTTTTCTTAAAGAAATTCTCGAATTTTGTATGATCAGAAAAATATTTCAGTATGGCAAACAAATATATTGTTTGATCCAGCTGAATTTTTAAAAATCTATCGATGAAAAAACATAATTTTAGTGCCGGACCAAGTATTTTACCTCAGGAAGTTTTAAAAAAAGCTTCAGAGGCTGTATTGAATTTCAACAACTTAGATCTTTCCTTGATTGAGATCTCTCACCGAAGTGCAGATTTTGTAGCTGTGATGAAGAAAGCTCAGGAACTTGTACTCGATCTTCTCGACCTTAAAGATAAAGGATATTCTGTATTGTTCCTTTCAGGAGGAGCCAGTACCGAATTTATTATGGTTCCTTACAACCTGATGAAAACTGATGGAAAAGCTGCTTATCTCGATACCGGAGCATGGAGCTCGAAGGCCATCAAAGAAGCAAAATTATTTGGAGAGGTTGATGTAGTTGCTTCTTCAAAAGATAAAAATTACAACTTTATCCCAAGCTTATATACTATCCCTTCCGATGCAAATTATTTCCACTGCACCAGCAACAATACCATTTATGGTACACAAATAAAGGACTTTCCAGAGACTGATGTTCCTATGGTTTGCGATATGAGTTCAGATATTTTTTCAAGAAAACTCGATTTTAGTAAATTTGATGTAATCTACGCCGGAGCTCAAAAGAATATGGGGCCCGCCGGTACTACGCTTGTCGTTGTTAAAGATAGAATTCTCGGTGAAACCGGAAGGAAGATCCCTTCAATGCTGGATTACCAGATTCAGATCAGCAAAGACAGCATGTTCAATACACCACCGGTATTCCCTGTATATGTTTCTATGCTTACCCTGCAATGGTTAAAAGATATGGGAGGCATTGAAGCTATTGAAAAGATCAATAATAAAAAAGCACAAATGCTTTATGATGAGATTGACAGAAATCCCCTTTTTATTGGTACTGCAGCCAAAGAGGATCGTTCTAATATGAATGTTACCTTCCTCTTAGCTGATGATTCGAAAAAGGAGGCATTTGATAAAATGTGGAATGAAGCCGGAATAAGCGGATTAAAAGGACACCGATCTGTAGGTGGATACCGAGCCAGTATCTATAATGCTATGCCTGTTGAAAGTGTTCAGGTACTGGTAGATGTAATGAAAAAACTTGCAGAGTAAAGATGCCTGTCGATCATAAATTCAACATGCTCAAAACGGTCTTTCAGGATCAGATGCCCGCAAACAAGCATCTCGGACTCAAGATCGAAGACCTGGAAGTAGGTTATACCAAAATTTATATTCCTTTTAAAGATGAATTTATAGGTGATTTCTTCCAAAACCGTTGGCACGGAGGTATTCTGGCAAGTATTGCTGATACCGCAGGAGGAATTGCTGCCGTATCTACTGTGGAATCTATAGAAGATAAAGTGAGCACTATTGATATGCGGATCGATTACCTTTACGGATCCGAACCCCGTGATCTTTATGCTGAAGCAGAAATGATTAAGAACGGAAAAAGAATAATAAAAGTAGATGTAAAGATCTATCACGAAAAAGAAAAAATAATTGCTGTAGGGCGATGTGCTTACAGTGTTTTAAGAAAATAAAAAAATAAAATAATGAAAGTTTTAGCAAATGACGGTATAGCAACTTCAGGAGTTGTAGCCCTTGAAAAAGCCGGATTTGAGGTAATCCTTAATAATGTACCTCAGGAAGAACTGATCAATTTTATCAATAAAAATAATGTAGATGTACTTTTGGTAAGAAGTGCAACCAAAGTTAGAGAAGATCTTATCGATGCCTGTCCTTCTTTAAAGGTCATCGGAAGAGGTGGCGTTGGAATGGATAATATTGATGTGGAATATGCAAGGAATAAAGGACTTAAAGTGATCAATACCCCTGCAGCCTCTTCCCATTCGGTAGCAGAATTGGTTTTTGCGCACCTTTTCGGAATGGTTCGTTTCCTTCATATTTCTAACCAGAACATGCCTCTTGAAGGAGATTCAAAATTCAAGGAACTTAAAAAATCCTTTGCCAAAGGTATCGAACTGAAAGGGAAAACACTGGGAGTACTAGGATTTGGAAGAATTGGTCAGGCTACTGCAAAGATTGCCTTGGGCATAGGTATGAAAGTCATTGCCTTTGATCCTTTTATCGACAGTGCACATCTTGAACTTGATTTCTTCGACGGACAATCTATAAGTTTTACCATTGATACCATCTCTAAGGAAGAAGTGCTCAAACAAGCCGATTTTATTACACTTCACGTTCCCGCACAAGAAAATTATGTGATCTCTACCAAAGAATTTGAAATGATGAATGATGGGGTGGGTATTGTAAATGCTGCCCGTGGTGGCGTAATTGATGAAGTTGCCCTGATAAAAGCTATTGAAAGCGGAAAGGTTTCCAATGCAGCTCTTGATGTATTTGAAAATGAACCAAAACCGGAGATTCAACTGCTGATGAATAATAACATCTCTTTAACACCTCATATCGGTGCAGCAACCAAGGAAGCCCAAAACAGAATTGGTGAAGAATTGGCTTCTCAGATCATAGAGATTTTAAAATAAAAAAAATCGAAATAACATCCTGTCAATAGATTTTATGATATGGTGATATTTAAAGTATAATAAAGTTATGGCAATTATAAAACCCTTTAAAGGATTAAGACCACCCAAACAAATAATTGAGAAGGTAAGTTGTTTACCTTATGATGTTATGAATGCTGAAGAGGCTGCAGAAATGGCTTCGGATAAACCGGAATCCTTACTGCATATTACCCGTGCCGAGATAGAATTTGAACCGGGAACCGATCCTCATGATGAAAAAGTCTATAAGAAAGCTGAAGAGAATTTTAAAAGATTTCAGGAGGAAGGAATTTTAGTTCAGGATGCAGAAGATAAATATTATATCTATGCCCAAACCATGAATGGGAAAACCCAGTATGGAATTGTAGGAGCTGCATCTTATAAAGATTACGAAAACGGAATTATATTAAAACATGAACTGACTCGCCCTGATAAAGAAGAAGACCGTAAAGTATTGATGCGTAAATTAAACGCAAATATTGAACCTGTATTCTTTACTTATCGTTCTGTTCCTGAAATAGATGCTATTGTAGAAGATATTGTGACCAACAATAAGGCCGATTATGATTTTACTTCAGAAGATGGTTTCGGTCATCATTTCTGGACAATTGAGGATAAAAAAACCAATGAAAAGATTGAAGAATTATTTAAAACCAAGGTGCCTTACACCTATGTAGCCGATGGCCATCACAGAACGGCTGCCGCTGCAGGTATTGGTAAGGAACGAAGTGCTGCAAATTCGAAGCATACCGGAAAAGAAGCCTATAATTATTTTATGGCAGTACATTTTCCTGATAATCAATTACAAATTATCGACTATAATCGGGTTATAAAAGATCTGAACGGCCTGACTCCCGATGAAGTACTGGAAAAGATCAAAGAGAATTTTAATATCGTTTCTGAAAGCACTTCCATTATAAAACCCTCTAAACTACACCATATATCGATGTATTTAGAAGGAAAATGGTACTGCTTATCGGCTAAACCAAATACGTATGATGATTATAAACCTATTGAAAGTCTGGATGTAACTGTACTGTCAAAATATATTCTGGATCCAATTCTTGGAATCAAAGATCTACGAACAGATACACGTATCGATTTTGTAGGTGGAATCAGAGGGCTGGAAGAATTAAGTAAAAGAGTTGACTCAGGTGAAATGGCAATTGCATTTGCCCTGTTTCCTGTAAGCATGCACCAATTGATGCATATTGCTGATACCGGAAATATCATGCCGCCTAAAGTAACCTGGTTCGAACCTAAACTACGCTCCGGACTGGTAATTCATAAATTAGATTAATTAAATGCTGATAAAAAATAATTTAGATAAAATCTTAGAAACTGTTCCCGGGGGTGTTACCCTGGTGGCAGTTTCTAAAACTAAGCCCATCTCCGATATTCAGGAAGTCTATGATGCCGGTCACAAGGTTTTTGGCGAAAACAAGGTACAGGAAATGGTTCAAAAATATGAAGCCCTGCCTAAAGATATCGAGTGGCACATGATTGGTCATTTACAACGCAACAAGGTAAAATATATGGCGCCTTTTGTAAGTCTGATCCATGGTGTTGACAGCTTTAAAACCCTAAAAGAAATCGATAAACAAGCCCAAAAGAACAACAGGATCATACCTTGTTTACTCGAAGCAAAGATCGCTCAGGAAGACTCTAAGTTCGGTTTATCCTTTGCTGAGATCGAAGAGATCCTTACTTCTGATGCCTTTAAAGAATTAAAGAACATACAGATCAGCGGATTGATGGGTATGGCGAGCTATACGGATGACAAAGAACAGATCGCCAAAGAATTCCGTTCGTTAAAGAACTTTTTTGAAAAGCTTAAAAAAGAACTCCCCAAAGCAGAAAATATCAATTTAACGACCCTTTCCATGGGAATGAGCGGCGATTATAAAATTGCCCTCGCCAATGGCAGTAACATGATCAGAGTGGGCAGCGCTATCTTTGGTGCAAGAAATTATATCGCCTGAGAATAGCTACAGATCTGTTAAAAAATGTGAATCCTTTTGGTTTTATCCCTCCCCTTTTTAATTATTATTTTATCTTTATAACTTTAGTATTCTGATCATGTATGCTCTTGTAGACTGTAATAATTTTTACGCTTCGTGTGAGCGGGTCTTCCGGCCCGACCTGCAAAATAAGCCTATTGCCATCCTGTCAAATAATGACGGATGTGTGATCGCACGCAGTAATGAAGCCAAAAGATTTATTCCTATGGGAGCTCCGGCATTTAAATTTGAAAAGATCTTTAAAAAAGAACATATTCATGTTTTTTCTTCCAATTATGCGCTCTATGGCGATATGAGTACACGGGTGATGAATATTCTTTCGGGGTTTACCCCTGAAATAGAAGTATACTCCATAGATGAAGCCTTTATGGATTTTAGCGGATTTGAGAAATACAACTTTTCCGAATACGGGAAAAAGATCAGATATAAGGTTACTAAGAGTACCGGGATACCCATAAGTATAGGCTTTGCTCCTACCAAAGCACTGACCAAAGTGGCAAACAGAATCGCCAAGAAATTTCCGGAGCAGACCAGGGGAGTATATCTTATAGATTCGGAAGAAAAAAGGATCAAAGCCCTTAAATGGCTAAAAATAAGTGATGTATGGGGAATCGGCCGTAAGCATACAAAACGCTTAAAGGCAAAAAACATTCATACGGCTTACGATTTTACAAGGCTTCCGGATGCCTGGGTACAAAAAGAAATGAGTGTGGTTGGCCTGAGGCTGAAGCATGAGCTGGAAGGGAAACCGCGTCTTGGCCTTGACGAAATAAAGAATAAAAAAGTTATTGCTACTACACGTTCTTTTGAAAGAATGTACACGGATTATGAAAATCTGAAAGAGCGTATCACCACTTTTACTGTCAGCTGTGCCGAAAAACTTCGCCGGCAGAGATCACACTGTAACCTGATAATGATCTTTTTGCATACCAACGGCCACAGGAAAGACCTGAAACAATACAGCCGGAATATCGTGGTCAAAACCGAATATCCCACAAATTCAAGTATCGATCTGGTTCGGTATGCCCTGCAAGGGCTCAAAGCTATCTATAAAAAGGGTTATGCCTATAAGAAAGCAGGAGTCATTGTAATGGAACTGACCCCGGAAAGCAATCCACAGATCGGGCTGTTTAAAAACGAAGATCCCAGACATAAGGTTTTAATGCAACATATAGATCATCTCAATAAAAGTATCGGATATCAGAAGGTAAGATTTGCCGGACAGGATCTGCAGCGGATGTGGAAAATGAATCAGAACAGCCTGTCGCCCAGATATACCACGCGTCTGGACGAAGTAATAGAACTAAAAGTATAACATGATCAAAAGCAAAGAGAAAGAATGAATTATGCAATTTTAGATATAGAGACAACCGGTGGAAAATACAATGAAGAATCCATCACCGAAATTGCTATTCATAAATTTGACGGACATAACGTAGTGGAATCACTGATCAGCCTGATCAATCCTGAAAAGGAAATACAGCCTTTTGTTGTAAAACTTACCGGGATCAACAACAAAATGCTGAAAAATGCGCCTAAATTTTACGAAATAGCCAAAAGAATTATTGAGATCACCAATGATTGTGTACTCGTGGCTCACAATTCTAATTTTGATTATCGTATTCTGAAAACAGAATTCAGGCGACTGGGTTATGATTTTGATATTCCAACACTTTGCACGGTTGAACTGAGCAAAAAACTAATTCCGGGACTGGAATCATACAGTTTGGGAAAACTTTGCCGGGCCATAGGAATACCGGTAAGCGACCGCCACCGTGCCAACGGAGATGCGCTGGCTACGGTAAAACTTTTTGAATTGCTCCTGCAAAAGGACATCCGTAAAGAGATCATAAAAAAATCGATAAAATCGGGAAACAAAAGAGATCTCCCTCAAAAATTACTAAGAATCCTCGATGAACTTCCCAGTAAAACAGGCGTTTTTTATATGCACAGATACAACGGGGAGATCATTTACATCGGCAAAGGCCGGGATATTAAAAAGAGTGTGAACAAGGTATTTTTAAGAAATTCAAAATACATGCGCCAGATGCTCAAGGAAATGGCCGATGTTACCTATGAAGAAACCGGAAGTACTTTGGTAAAAAGGATCAAATATCTGGAAGAGATCACACAACATAAACCGAAGTACAACAAGAAGCTTAACCACAACGAGTTTAATTTTGGTTTTTCCAATCCCAATATGGTCATCATAGACAAAGGTAAAAATGTGATGGAAAAATCGGTACTCCTTATAGAGAATAACCAGTTCAAAGGCTACGGATTTACCGATCTGAATCATCAGATCGACAATATTGAGATCCTGAGATCGTTAGTAACTCAAAATAACTATTCATACAAATTTAACAATATCATTCATTCCTATCTGCAAAAAGAAAAAGTTGAAAAAATAATCCGATTTTAATTCTATGAGAAAGAGCCTGATCCTCCTGATTCTTCTTAGCTTCAGCATTGCTACTGCACAAAAAAAACAAAAAAACCATATACTTTCGGGAAGATCTCAGCAGCAGAACTTTCGATGAAAACCTATGAAAAAGATACCACAGCCAATGCTTTTGTCTTGGCCGAATTTGGAGATGTTTCCGTTAAAAATGAGAACAGCAGTATCTTTCTCAGATCCAACGTATATAAAAAGATCAAAATACTGAATAACGACGGGAAAGATCATGCTACAGTTCAAGTTTACCTGTATAATGGTAAACAAAGCAAAGAAAAAGTAAACCATCTAAAGGCTGTTACTCATAACTTAGGGGAACCTGATCAAAATCTGAATCCTAAAAGAGTTTATACCAAAACCATCAATGATCACTGGAGTGAGCTCACCTTTACTTTTCCAAATGTCAAGGCAGGAAGTGTACTGGAATATACTTATAATCTCGATTCAAAATTCTTCTTTACTTTTCAGGGATGGACTTTCCAGTCGGATATACCGAAGATCTACAGCGAGTTTCATGCTTCAATACCGGGCAACTGGAGATATAACAGGCATCTTGTTGGAAGTTTAAAACTTGACAATAATATTGCAGGAATCAAAAAAGATTGTTTCTCCATTGGCAGTGGTACAACAGCAAATTGCGAAGAACTTACCTATGCCATGAAAGATGTTCCGGCTTTTATTATTGAGGATGATTATACCAATTCACCTAAAAATTACAGGTCGAGAATTAAATTTGATCTGGCAGAAATTTTCTATACCGATGGTAGTACTAAAAAATACACAAAAACCTGGAAGGATACAGATAAACGCCTGAAATACAATAAGAATATAGAGAAAAGTGCCAATAATGATAAGTTCTTTTTAAAAAGTTCTACCTCCTGATCTTTTAAAAACCGAGAATGATCTGGAAAGAGCCAAAAAGATCTTTTATCATATCAGGGACCATTATGCATTTAATTCTGAGAAAGAAGGTATTTTCGATCAGATCGATGTAAAAAAAGCCCACAAGGAAAAATTGGGAAATTTATCTGAAATCAATCACGGACTCATCAATGCATTACAGGCGGGAGATATTGATGCAAAGATCTTCCTCTCCTCTACAAGGGAAAATGGTTTTCCTACCAAATTGCATCCGGTGATGACCGATTTCAATTACCTGATGGCTTTTGTAAATATTGATGGAAAAGAATATTTACTCGATGCATCAGAAAAAAATCTCCCTTTTAATATGGTTTCCTATGATGCTTTGAATAGTTTTTGGAAGAGTAATGGATTTTGATAAAGGCAGTTACTGGTATGATTTTGTCCATAAAATATCTACGCTTGAAAAGATTAAAATCGTTTCAAGTCTGGATGATGGAGATTATTTATAGCAAATATTGTAAAACAAGATTATAAAATATTAATTTATACCAAGATCAGCCTGCTAAAGACCCTTTATGCCCCAAGTGATTATGAATATTTAAAAGGTTTATTCAGTGAAATTATTAAATTTCAGAATAGTTTTATAATTTTAGAAAAAAAAATATCTAATTGAGTACACAGAACGAAAAGAAGAACTGGAAACAACATCTGTTTGAGATCATTTATGAAGCCGATACCAAAGAAGGCAAATTATTTGATGTAGTACTGTTATGGGTAATTCTTTACAGCATTGTACTGGTTATGCTGGAAAGTGTTAGATCACTGGATGAAAAATACCACAATTTTTTCTATATCTCTGAGTGGATCATTACCATACTTTTTACAATAGAATATATCATCAGGGTGATCAGTGTTAAGGATCCTAAAAAATACATTTTTAGTTTTTACGGAATTATCGATTTTCTTTCTACCATTCCTATGTATCTTTCATTTGTATTTGCCGGAGGCCATGCACTGATCGCATTACGTGCCTTGCGTTTATTGAGGGTCTTTAGAATCTTAAAACTGGTACGCTTTGTTGGAGAGGCCAATAAATTACGGGCAGCCCTAAAAGCAAGCCGGTTTAAAATACTGGTCTTCTTACTGGCCGTTGTGATCTTATGTGTTATTCTGGGCACGGTTATGTACCTGATAGAGGGAGACGATAGTGGTTTTACCAGTATCCCAAGAAGTGTTTACTGGGCGGTGGTTACTCTAACCACAGTGGGGTACGGAGATATTCACCCTACTTCTGCTTTAGGACAATTTATCGCAAGCCTTGTAATGATCCTCGGTTACGGTATCATTGCCATTCCAACAGGAATCGTTACCGCTGAATATTCTAAGCAGACCCCACACCATGAGGTTCATTTGAATACACAAACCTGTCCGAATTGCTCAGCCGATAATCACAAGGATGGTGCTAAATATTGTTACAAATGTGGTGAAAGATTAAAAGATTAAGGTGTTGTTTATTTACAACAAATAAGCTCCTGCAAAAGCTACAAGAAATCCCAGCAGGATGGCCATAAATTTCTTTAAATTAAAATGATGATTGTCGGAACTTTCAAACAGAATTGCTGTTGAGATATGCAGAAAGACACCAATAATAACAGCCGTAACTTCCTTATGATAAAGCTCCAGGAATGGAATTTTTCCTGCCAGTAAGCTTCCCAGGGGACTCATTAAAGCAAAAAAACTGATAAAAATATAAACAGCTGTTTTTGATAAATTTGTATTTTTAAGAAAAATAAAAAGTATAACTGCAACCGGCACTTTATGTATCACAATTGCCCATAAAAGCTGGCTGTGATTATCAAATCCCAGGGGCATACCTTCTAATAAAGCATGTATACTTAAACTAATAAAAAGCATCCAGCTTACATCGGCATCGTGACCATGTACATGTCCGTGCTCTGCTCCTTTTGAAAAGTACTCAAGAACAGTCTGGATCACAATACCCAAAAGAATGAACAATCCTATATTTTTCTGACTGTCCTGATAAACCTCCGGTAAGAGGTGTAGAACCGTAATAGATAATAAATAAGCACCACTAAAAGATAAGAACAGTTGTATCCACTTTTTATCCTTGGCAAAGAATCCGGCAGTGAAAACCCCTAAAAAAACAGCGAGTATTAGGATTATATAACTCATTCAAAAATAATTATCAAACGTTCAGAATTTTCTTCATCAAAGGGATTCAGATCATAATCACCAAAAGTATGCTTTATTTTTAAGCCGGCAATTTCTCCCATCTCCTTAAATTTACTCAAATCAATACACTTTAAGTGCTCTTCAAATTCATAAGATCTGTCCCCGGCATCAAATTTTATTTTTTTAACCAGATTATTATTATCAATACAACGGGAGATCTTAAAATCAATAGCATCTCTTCTGACCACTTCTTCTGGTACCAAATTATTACGTATTTGTTGAATATTCAGAAAATCGATCACAATGATCCCCGATGGATTTAAAGCCCTGACAAAATTTTGCAATACGGCAATATTATCCTCTTCGTCAAAATATCCGAAACTGGTAAATAAATTTAAAACTGTATCGTATTTATCCGGAAGCGGCTTCATCATATCGTGAATAAAAAAAGAAAGATCTTCTTTCTCAAAATTTTTAGCAGAACTTATACTCTTTTCCGACAGATCAGCACCATAGACCCTATACCCTAGCTTGTTTAAAAAAACCGAATGCCTACCTTTTCCACAAGGTAGATCCAGAATTTTACTGCGCTTAGGCAGATCTAAAAACCGCATCAGATTAATCATAAATCGCTCAGCCTCAGCCTCATCCCTATGATTGTATAGTTGATGATAAAAAGGGGTATCAAACCAGCTTTGATACCAAAGATCTTTTTCTGACATATCTATATACTTATCAGATTTAAAAATATACAAAAATAAGTATTTGCAATAATTAATAAGAGTATTTTTGTAAGATGGAAGAAAATTTTAAAATGACGGCCAAAACCCTTTTCGGATTTGAGTCAATTTTAGCTAACGAATTACGCCGGTTGGGAGCCATGAGCGTCAAGGAAGGAGTACGAAATGTAACATTTATAGGAGATAAAGGTTTTATGTATAAAGCTAATCTGGCCTTACGAACTGCAATCAGAATTCTTAAACCCATCAAAAAATTCAGAATCTATGATGAACACGATCTGTATAAAAAGATTCAGCAGATCAGATGGGAAGATTATTTCCATACAAAAAACACCTTTGCCATTGAGGCAGCCGTACATTCCGAAAAATTTACCCATTCTCATTATATTTCATTAAAAACAAAGGATGCCATTGTAGATTATTTCAGAGACAGATACAATGAGCGGCCGAGCATAGATCTGAGACATCCTGATATGATGATCAATATACATATCAAAGAGGATCAATGTACAGTTTCCCTTGACAGCTCGGGCTCTTCCCTCCACAAACGCGGTTATCGAACTGCAACCAATATTGCCCCGATCAATGAGGTTTTTGCTGCCGGGCTTATTATGCTGAGTGGTTACAACGGAAGTCAGAATTTTCTGGATCCTATGTGTGGCAGTGGTACCATGCTGATCGAAGCTGCCATGATTGCCAACAATATTCCGGCCAATATCAACCGGCCTGAGTTCGGTTTTGAGAAATGGGCAGATTATGATGAAGACTTATTCAATCTTATCCATGATTCACTGTTAAAAAAAATTACCTCTTCCGATAAGAAGATCATGGGATTTGATAAGGCAACTTCTGCAGTAAGAAAAGCCAAAGATAATATAAAAAATGCCGGACTTGAAGAGTTCATTACGGTTGAAAAAAAGGATTTCTTTGATTCTGAAAATCCCATTGGTGAAAATACCATCGTTTGCTTTAACCCACCCTACGGCGAACGCCTGGAAATTAATGTTCCTGTTTTTTACAGAGAAATCGGTAATACACTTAAAAAAGGCTATACAGGAACTAACGTATGGTTTATTACTTCTGATTTTAGCAACGGACTTAAAAATGTTGGTTTACGGACTTCCCGAAAAATTAAGGTTTATAACGGAAAACTGGAATGCCGTTTTGTAAAATATGAAATGTATAAAGGAACAAAAAAGATCCGTAAGACGGAATGATGCAGAAAGACTTATTCAATAGAATTCCTGATCATTTCTTAAAATTTTCAGCATATGAAATCCGTAGATCTCATAGCCCTCATTGTAATAAAACTTATGTGATTTTCTGTTTCCGGTAAAAGTGTTCAGCTCCGTTGCTTCACATCCTTTTTCTTTCAGGTAAGTATAGATCTTTTCAAAAAAATACCGGCCAAGCCCTTTATTTCTATAGTCTGAGTTGATAATAACATGATCAACTTCTGCACTTTTCCCAATATAATGACGTGTACTGTACCAGAGTCCGCAAATTCCGATCAGTTGTTCACGGTCATACAACCCGAGGCACTCATAATTTTGTTCGGTCATTTCCTTTAGTCTTTCCTTTAAAACCTTTTCGGGAGTATTTTCATTTAAGATCCGCAACAGCGGAATGATACTAAATATTTCTTCTTTTTTAACAATTTTAACCTCGAGATCTTTCATAAAATGCTAATTTAGTAAGCATAAATATAAAAAGATTCTGAAGAATGATATCGATAAATTTTATAAGTCCTAAAGAAACAGTGGGTATAAGAAAAATTGTTCTCAGGAAAAATATTGAACTCCCCTCTGTATTTCAAGGAGATCATGATCTAGATACTTTTCATCTCGGGCTTTTTTACAATGAGCAGTTGGTATCAGTTGTCAGTTTTATGAAAAATGGTCATCCCGATTTTAAAGGTAATCAATACCAACTTAGAGGTATGGCAACTTTAGAAGAATTTCAAAATAAGAGATTCGGTAATAAACTCATAGAATATGCCGATAAAATATTAGAAAAAAGAAATACTGATCTGGTGTGGTGCAATGCCAGAGTTAAGGCTCTAAATTTTTATAAAAAGCAAGGATTTAAGGTTCATGGAAAAGAATTTGAGATCCCTCTTATTGGTGGTCATTTTGTAATGTTCAAACCTATTTGATAAGTGTACATACTAAACAATTGATTTTAACGTTATTAAACTATTAACAATAACGTTTATTTATGATCATTTCGGATAAAGATAGAGAGATTTTCGTAAAAGTAGTTTTTACTGCAGCCCTTGTTTTATTGTTTGCTTTTATCATTTATTACAATCTATGAGAGCAAGATAAGACTTCAGAAAGTAATTCTTATTTGTCCCTAAAGAAAAAAGAGGCCTTTTTGGCCTCTTTCTTTTTATCAACAAAGTAACTTGTAAAATAAATTTCCTATATCAGTTTTCCATTCAGATAAACACTTTCTATCTGACTAGTACCAAAGGAATAAGGTATAAATCCGTATGAATTTATCGGTTTTGTCAATAAAAGATTTGCCTTTTTACCAACAGTGATCGATCCTGCCTCTTTTTCTACACCCATCGCATAAGCTCCGTTTATTGTAGCTGCATTAATCGCTTCTTCCGGAGTCATTTTCATCTTAATACAGGCTGTGGCCACTACAAAGTTCATATTTCCCGAAGGTGTTGAACCCGGATTAAAATCGGTGGCCAGTGCTAAAGGCAAACCTGCATCGATCATTTTTCTTGCAGGAGTATAAGGTATACTTAAAAAATAAGAGCAAGCCGGTAAAGCAACCGGCATGGTCTTACTTCCTTTTAATGATTCAATATCTTCATCACGCATCACTTCAAGATGATCAACCGATAAAGCTTTGTATTTTACTCCTGCCTGTACCCCACCTATGGCTGTAAACTGGTTGACATGAATTTTCGGTACAAGTCCGTGCTTTTTTCCAGCTTCCAGGATCAATTCTGTATCTTCAACCGAAAAATAACCGGTTTCACAAAAAATATCTACAAATTCTGCTAATTTTTCTTTTGCGATCAGGGGCATTAACTCCTCGATAAGCATTTTCAGATAGCCTTTTTTATTATTTTTATAGTTTTCGGGTACCGAATGTGCTCCCAAAAAAGTAGCTTTGATCAGAACAGGATAATTCTCTTTTAATCTTCTGATTATACGAAGCATTTTTAGTTCCGATTCGATGTTGAGCCCGTAACCGGATTTGATCTCAACGGCACCGGTTCCCTGCTCCATGATCTCTTCAAGGCGTTGTTTGCTTTGTTGAAACAGTTCCTCTTCGGAGGTTTCCTGCAATATTTTAGCTGAATTTAGAATTCCTCCTCCCCTTTTGGCGATTTCCTCATAGGACAATCCGTTGATACGGTCAACAAATTCTCCCTCACGATTTCCTGCATAAACAATATGGGTATGCGAATCGCACCAGGCGGGCAGGATCATTTTTCCTGTGGCATCCACAATTTCATCAACTTCTATGTCAGGACACTCCTTCATCGGACCGAAATCAGAGATCACACCTTCTTTTACATATAAAAATGCATTTTTTAAAGTAGGTAATTCTTTCATTTCCTTACCGGAAACAAAAGATAAGGGCTCATTTCGTACCTGAATTAATTTCTTTATATTTTTAAATAATATTTTCACTTTGTGAATTTTTTATTGACTTAAAACAAATCTTTTAAAATACTGTCGTCAACCAGATTAGGAAGAGTTACCTTTAAATTAGGGGTTCTTTCCATTTCACGTTTAGCTGCAAAGATAGCCTCATCGTTTCTCGCCCAGCTCCTGCGTGCAATACCATTGTTAACATCGTAAAACAACATACTTTTTAAACGGGCTTCAGCTTCCGGTGTTCCGTCAAGCAGCATTCCAAAACCACCATTAATCACTTCTCCCCAGCCTACACCACCACCATTGTGTATGGAAACCCAGGTAGCTCCTCTAAAACTATCACCAATCACATTTTGAATGGCCATATCGGCAGTAAATTTACTGCCATCATAGATATTGGAAGTTTCTCTGTACGGAGAATCAGTACCACTTACATCGTGATGATCCCTTCCCAGAACTACCGGTCCGATCTCTCCATTGGCTACAGCATCATTAAACGCTTTGGCAATTTTCACACGTCCTTCAGCATCGGCATAAAGGATACGCGCCTGGGAACCCACTACCATTTTATTCTTTTTTGCATCTCTGATCCAGGTAATATTGTCCTGCATCTGCAATTGGATCTCTTCTGGAGAATGATCCATGATCTCCTGTAAAACTTCCATGGCCAAATGATCGGTTTTGTCAAGATCTTCAGATTTTCCTGATGTACATACCCATCGGAAAGGACCGAAACCGTAATCAAAACACATAGGGCCTAAAATATCCTGTACATAGGATTTGTATTTAAAGTCGGTATTATTTTCAGCCATCACATCGGCTCCGGCACGGGAAGCTTCCAATAAAAACGCATTACCATAATCGAAAAAATAAGTACCCTTTGCGGTATGTTCATTGATTGCAGCGGCTTGTCTGCGAAGGGATTCCTGAACTTTTTCTTTAAACAACTCAGGCTCTTCACGGATCATACGGTTAGCTTCATCATAGGATATTCCCACCGGATAATAACCACCAGTCCATGGAATATGCAAGGAAGTCTGATCTGAACCTACATGTACAAAAATATCTTCCTGGTCAAATCGCTCCCAAACCTCTACTACATTACCAATATAAGCAATGGAAATCACTTCATCATTTTCTTTGGCTTCCTTTACTCGTAACACAAGTTGATCCATATCATCTATCAAAACATCCACCCATCCCTGGCTATGCCGTTTTGTGGCCGCTTTTGGATTTACTTCAGCGCAAACAGTAATACAACCGGCAATATTTCCGGCTTTAGGCTGCGCACCACTCATTCCTCCGAGGCCTGATGTTAAAAAGATCTTTCCGGAAGGAGTTTCTTTTTTGGGAAGGATCTTACGGAAAGCATTCATTACTGTGATGGTTGTTCCGTGAACAATTCCCTGCGGACCGATATACATAAAAGATCCGGCTGTCATCTGTCCGTATTGGGTTACCCCAAGTGCATTAAACTTTTCCCAGTCGTCAGGTTTAGAATAATTTGGAATCATCATACCATTGGTTACCACTACCCTTGGAGCATTTTTTGAAGAAGGAAACAATCCCATCGGATGTCCGGAATACAAATTCAGCGTCTGTTCATCGGTCATCATTGATAAATACTTCATGGTAAGCAGATATTGTGCCCAGTTTTGAAAAACAGCTCCGTTACCGCCATAGGTAATCAGCTCTTCAGGATGTTGTGCTACCGCAGGATTCAGGTTATTCTGGATCATCAGCATAATAGCAGCAGCCTGTTTTGTTCTTGCGGGATATTCAGAGATGGGACGGGCATAAAAATCATAATCCGGTTTAAAACGGTACATATAGATCCTGCCGTATTCTTTCAGTTCTTCGGCAAATTCAAGAGCAAGCTCCTGATGCCATTTTTCAGGAAAATATCGTAAGGCATTACGTATAGCCAGCTGTTTCTCTTCTTTGGATAAAATATCTTTTCGCTTTGGAGCTCTGTTCACATCTTTTGGGTATTCCCTTTTCCGAGGAAGCTGATCAGGAATTCCCTGCTGAATTTTTTCTTGAAATGTCATCTTTTAATGTGTTTTAGTATTTTTAATGTTTCAAATTTTTAATCTTTCAATCTTTTAATTCTTCTATATCTCAAAATCAATCTACAATAAAGGTTCTGTTTTGAACCATTTCGATCATTGCGTTAATATCATCTTTTAAGATTCTGTCCTCTTCGAGTTTATCTACCTTGCTTCGGATTATTTTAAAATTTTCTTCAACAATATCAGAACATTGAAGCGGACGCCTGAATTCAATGGCCTGTGCAGCATACATCATTTCAATGGCCAGAATTTTTTCTAAATTACCAAGGATCTGATTGAATTTCCTCCCGGAAATACTTCCCATAGAAACATGATCTTCCTGTCCTAATGAAGTAGGAATACTATCCGCAGAAGGTGGAAAGCATAAAGATTTATTTTCAGTAACCAGGGCTGCAGTAGTATATTGCGGAATCATAAAACCGGAGTTCAGACCACCACTTTCTGTTAATAAACGGGGCAATCCGTATTTTCCTTCCAAAAGCAAGAAAGAGCGCCTGTCGGAAATATTACCAATCTCCGAAGCTGCCAAAGCACCGTAATCCAATGCCATCGCCAAAGGTTGTCCGTGGAAATTTCCACCAGAAATAGCCACTGTATCACTCAGTACAATGGGATTATCCGTAACCGAGTTCATCTCTATCTCAGTGAGTTCCTTTAAATGATAATAAGCATTTCTGGATGCGCCATGTACCTGAGGGATACAACGCATAGAATACGGATCCTGAACACGTTCGCAATCTTCATGCGACATGATGTTTTGAGAATCTTTAAACAGCATACGCATACGTTTGGCCACTTTCAGAGTTCCTTTATAGGGTCTGATACTGTGTAAAGCCTTTTTAAAAGGAGAAGCACTTCCCTTATAACCTTCAATACTCATTGCTCCGGCCAGATCGGCGAGATCAAGCAGATATTTCATTTTATCCAGTCCTTTTATAGAATGAGCAAGAATAAATTGCGTTCCGTTGATCAAAGCCAGCCCTTCTTTTGCAGCGAGTTTAACAGGCTCAAGCTTATGTTGTTTTAAAACCTCTTTTGCAGGAATCGTTTTTTTATCATCCCAGAATTCACTTTCCCCTAAAAGCGTTAAAAAAAGATGAGACAAAGGAGCCAGATCGCCGGAAGCCCCCACCGATCCTTGTTCTGGTACCACAGGCAACAGGTCATTCTCTATAAAATAAATAATTCGCTTGACCACTTCAATACGAATCCCTGAATAGCCCTGGCAAAGGGCATGAACCTTGGTGATCATCATGATCTTGGATAAGTCTTTATCAATAGGTTTTCCTACACCAACGGCATGTGTGATCAGTAAATTTTCCTGCAATTTACTGGTCTCATCAGGAGAGATCTGCACATCACACAAGGGGCCAAAACCTGTATTAATTCCATAGACAGCTTTATTGGAAGCCGAAATGGTTTCTACTTTACATCGACAGGAATTTACTTTTTCAATGGCTTCTTCAGTTAAAACTGCTTTAAGATTACCCTTTGCAATAGCGATTACTTTGGCAACCGTTAGTTTGTCAATTCCGTATTTGAACATGTTTTTTTATATTTTAATTATCTTGATTAATTATTTTATGATCTTTTGGATTATTACAAAGATATATCTACTTTTGATACTTAACAAGACTAATTATTTTACTAATTAATAACTTTGAAGCATCAATTAGAATACCGGCATTTACGCTATTTTTTGGCTGTAGCCGAAGAATTACATTTTAGACGTGCCGCCGAGAAATTGTATATTTCTCAACCCGGATTAAGCAGACAGATCAGGCAAATGGAAGAAGATCTGGGAATTAAACTTTTTGAACGCCATAACCGAAAAGTTAAGCTTACTGCAGTTGGAAAATATCTACAAACAGAGATCATTAAGAATTTTAAAGAACTGGAGGATATTTTTAATCATGCAAAATTGCTGCATGACGGTATCGACGGAAGTTTAAAATTTGGTTATGTAGGTTCTGCCATGCAGGAAGTAATTCCGAATATTTTACCAAAATTCAGGAAAGAGCATCCTAATGTAATTTTCAGTTTTAACGAAATGGACAACAGAATGCAGATCGAGGCATTGCTTAACCGCAAGATCGATGTAGGTTTTGTTAGGCTTGAGAGAGTGCCCAGAGACTTAGAGATCAAACCGATTTTTGAAGATACTTTTTCATTGGTTTTACCCGGATCACATCGGATCAATACTTCAAATTTTAAAGATCTCAATCAGCTGCAAAATGAATCTTTTATCTTATTTGACCGCTCTTACAGCGAATCTTATTATGAAAAAGTGATGCAAATTTTCGATTACAGCGGATTTACGCCACTGATCTCACACAATACGGTTAATGCGAGTTCTATTTACAGGCTGGTTGAAAATAATTTTGGCGTTTCGATAGTGCCCACCTCTTTAAAGCTGGGTTATGATATGGGTATAAAATTTATCGAACTAAAAAATATTCCCCAGCGCACTACATTAAAAATGGTTTGGAACAATACCAACAGCAATCCTGTTCTAAAGAATTTTCTGGCACTCATTTAAAATAAATAGAACGCAGAAAGTTTTTGCAACAAAAAAAGCCGGAAACTAACTACCGGCTTTCCTTATTTTATATGTAGCGAGGAGCAGAATCGAACTGCCGACCTCCGGGTTATGAATCCGACGCTCTAACCATCTGAGCTA
>JANTGS010000020.1 GCA_024762795.1 Flavobacteriaceae bacterium
AATTATTAATATTTTCCCTATCCGATTGTTTTTTGTATAAAATCATTTGTATAAATAAAATATTGATATCCTTTGTAATAATTTAGTTTGAGAGGCCTTTCATATTGAGAAAAAAAATTACTTTTGATTTTTTTAAAAATAATTTAAAGATACATGAGAAGCCTTAAACTATTAGGAATTTTATTTTTTGTTCAGTGGATGTTACAGGCACAACAACAGACCATAAGTTTTAAAGATTTTTCGGTTCCCGGCACCAGTATCCGGGCTATAGAAACAGGAAAAAATAACGAAATTTGGTTTGCGGGATCAAATGGAAAATTCGGAAGAATATATAAAGATATCATTGAAATAGATTCTGTTAAGAAATTAAATAACAAGTATATACACTTTAGATCCATCGCCAACAATAATAAGAATATCTACATCCTTAGTATTGAAAACCCTGCTCTTTTATACAAGATCGATGTTGAATCCAGACACTTTAAATTAACCGAAGTTTATAAAGAAGATTATCCCAAAGTTTTTTACGATAGTATGAAATTTCTCAATACAAAATACGGAATAGCTGTTGGAGATCCTACACAAAATTGTCTTTCGGTAATCCTTACAGAGAACGGTGGAAAAACATGGAATAAACTAAACTGCAAAGATTTACCTGAAACAGATGAGGGTGAGGCGTGTTTTGCAGCGAGCAATACCAATATTGCCACATATAAAAATAATGTATGGATGGTCACCGGAGGTAAAAGATCGAGAGTTTTTCACAGTCCCGATCGTGGAAAGACCTGGAAAGCCTACAATACTCCAATGGTTCAGGGAGGAAAAATGACCGGAATTTTTACAGTTGACTTCTACGATGCCAATAATGGAATTATTATGGGAGGTAACTGGGAAAAGAAATCGGATACCCATGCTACCAAGGCCGTCACATCCGATGGAGGCAAAACCTGGAGACTGATCAGTAACGGTACATTACCCGGTTATATCAGCTGTGTACAGTATTTTCCCGGATCCTCAAAGAAGATCCTTGCTACTTCAACAGAAGGTATATATTTATCTGAGAATTCAGGCAACACATGGATAAAGATCAGTGAAAGAGGTTTTTATACCTTAAGATTCTCTGATAAAAATACGGTGTGGTTGGCCGGAAATAACCTTATCACTAAATTAACTTTTTCAAACTAAAAAATGAAACGATTTACTATCATAATCCTTTTGCTGATCATAGGTTTTAATACAGCCTGCAGCAACAGTGATCTCAAAGAACAATTTCAATGTGAAGCTTCTGCTCCTGGAAACACCAAACAATATAAGGATATTTTAAAACATTTTGATATTCATATTCCAAAAGACTGGAAGACGATTCTTTATTATGATGAATATGTGTCAAATATTTACAGTGCAGACACATCCAAATCACTCACCCAAACCTATATTATTGATGTTACATGGAATCAGGGAGAACTTCTGTTTGACAAGGCTTTTGAAGAGAATATCAAATCCGTTCTCGACAGTAGTCAGATGAAGATCACTAAAAAGGAGTTTATAAAATTTCAAAAATATCCTGCCTATTATTTCTATTCGCAGGGAAAATATCTCGAATACGATTATCACCTACTGGAAATCTATGTAAAAACAAAACCGGATGAATATTTTAATCTCACCACTAAGGTCTATGGAAAAGAAAAGGTAGAAGAAAGAATTTGTGAATCCATTGCCTTATTTGAGGATATCTCCATCAAATAACATCAACAAACCCACTGATTTCTTACTGTTTATTAAATAGATTTAATACTTTTGGAAAAAATAAAAATTATGGAAAAAATAATCGATCGTTTTTTAAGATACGTCAAAATAGATACACAATCAGATCCTGAAAATCCTGATTTTCCAAGTACTGAAAAACAATGGAATCTGGCTAATTTACTGGTTGAAGAATTAAAAGAAATTGGTATGCAGGAGGTCAGTATTGATGATAATGCCTATGTAATGGCCACCTTGCCGTCAAATACCGATAAAAAGATCCCAACAGTAGGATTTATAGCACATATTGATACCAGTCCGGATTTTACTGCGACAAATGTAAATCCTCAGATTCATAAGAACTATGATGGCAAAGAAATTCTTCTGAACAAAGAAGAAAATATCGTTCTTTCTCCCGATTATTTTGAAGATCTGTTGTTGTATAAAGGTCAAACACTGATCACTACCGATGGAACTACATTGCTTGGGGCTGATGATAAAGCCGGTGTTGCTGAGATCATGAGTGCAATGGAATATCTGATTAAGCATCCGGAAATAGAACACGGAACCATCAAGGTGGGCTTTACCCCCGATGAAGAAGTTGGAAAAGGTGCTCAAAAATTTGATGTTGAAAAGTTCAATGCCGATTGGGCTTATACCATGGATGGAAGTGCCGTTGGAGAACTGGAATACGAAAATTTTAATGCTGCCGGAGCTAAGGTAAGTATTACCGGAAAGATTGTACATCCTGGGTATGCCAAAGGAAAGATGGTCAATTCTATGTTAATTGCTGCCGATTTTATCAAAGCTTTACCTGAAGATGAAGTCCCTGAAAGAACTGAGGGCTACGAAGGTTTTTACCATCTTTATTCCATGAAAGGGGAAGTTGAAAAAACAGAATTACAATATATTATCCGTGATCACAATATGGATCTGTTCAAAAAAAGAAAAGAAACTTTCCAAAAGATCGCTGGTGAAATGAATACAAGGCTGGGGAATGATCTGATCGAAGTTGAGATCAAAGATCAGTATTACAATATGCGTGAAAAAGTTGAACCGGTAATGCATATTGTGGATATAGCTGAAGAAGCTATGAAAAATCTAGGAATAAAACCTCTGATCAAAGCCATCCGTGGTGGAACTGATGGTTCACAACTTTCATATAAAGGTCTGCCCTGCCCTAATATTTTTGCAGGCGGACATAATTTTCATGGCCGTTATGAATTTGTAACCGTGGAAGCTATGGAAAAAGCAAAGAATGTAATAATAGAAATAGCAGAACTTACTGCAAAGAAATTCAATTAATTTATGGATCAGCAAGTTTTATTATCTCTGGTTTCAAAATACGGCAGTCCGCTCTATGTTTATGATGCGGAAAAAATTATTTCTCAATTTGACCGAATAAAAAATGCTTTTTCTGAAACCAAGCGACTGAGAATAAATTTTGCCACCAAGGCTTTATCCAATATTTCAATATTGAAATTATTAAAAAAAGCCGGGGCGAACATTGACTGTGTTTCTATTGAAGAAGTTCAGTTAGGATTACTTGCCGGATTTGCTCCAAAGCAGATCTCCTATACACCCAGTGGCGTTTCTTTTGAGGAAATTGAAAGAGCTGTGGATCTGGGCGTAAAAATTACGTTGGATAATCTTATTGCACTGGAATATTTTGGTGCAAAACATCCCGGTCTTCCCGTAAGTATACGTATCAATCCCAATGTGATGGGAGGAGGAAATAAAAAGATCTCAGTGGGGCATCATAAAGCAAAATTTGGAATTCCGGTTTATCAGATTGATGAAGTACTGGAAATAGAAAAGAAATATAAGATGAAGATCAATGGGGTGCATATGCATACCGGATCGGATATTTTAAAAGTAGAAACCTTTCTGGAGGCTGCCGAAGTACTTTTTAGCGTTGCTAAACGCTTTGAACATCTTGATTTTATTGATTTCGGTGGCGGATTTAAGGTATCTTATAAAGAGGGAGATCCTGCTACTGATATTGAAAAATTTGGAAAGATCATCAGCAAAAGATTTAATGAAATTTGTAAGGAATACGGCAAAGATCTTGAGATCGTTTTTGAACCCGGTAAATTTCTGGTCAGCGAATCCGGTCATTTTCTGGTTAAGGTCAATCTGATTAAGGAGATCAAAGATATTTCTTTTGCTGCTGTTGACAGTGGTTTCAATCACCTGATACGCCCAATGTATTATGGAGCTTATCATCATATTGTTAATATTTCAAATCCCAAAGGACCTGAAAAACCATATCATGTTGTGGGATATATTTGTGAAACAGATACTTTTGCCGAAAACCGGATGATCAATGAAGTAAGGAAGGACGATATTTTATGTTTTAGAAATGCAGGAGCCTATGCTTTTACCATGGCTTCAAATTACAATTCCAGACTTCGTCCTGCTGAAGTATTGGTTTATAAAGGGAAAGATTATCTGATCAGAGAACGTGAAAATATCGAGGATCTTACACGAAATCAAATCATTACTGATATTCTATAAGAAGATCTTAAGAATAGCTTCGTACAAGGTTCCTTTGGAAATGATTCCACCTTTTTGGACCAAGTCAAAGATCTCGGTATTTCTATCAGCAGTATAAGCTTTTTTACCCCGTAAAAAAGAAATGGATCGATCATTGGTATGATCCATAAACCAGTTAAAATCCTCCTTGTTTAAAAAATTAAAGTTTTCTTTGTCAACTTTTACAAGGATCCGTTCCATATTGTCAGGATTGCATTTAAAAAGATTCAGGTCTTTCTCAGAATAATGTTCGATATAAGAAGTTTTATCCAGAACTTTTTCCCAGATCAGATCGCTGAAAATATTCATTTCCTCCTGAGCAGCCTCCGGATTATTCCTTTTGATCTCTTCCCATTGTTCTTTATCTATCTGCTGACTTGCCAGAAAATTAGCAAATTCAATATGTAATTCTTCAAATTGTTCCTTGGTAAGTAACTGGTATTTCATTTTGTAAATTTAATTCCGACAAAAATAAAAAAACCGTTCCGAATAATACCGGAACGGTCTTAAAATTAAATGGATCCTTTTGTTAGAAGATATATCTTAATCCAAGTTGCATTTGCCATCTTGAATCGAGGCTGGTATCATATCCAAATGTTTTTTGTAAATTTCCGTCAAAGGAATAAACAGGCATTTTAGTATCTGTATCAACGCTAACACCAATAGGCTGAATAGCATTAGGCTGTTGAATCACTCCCCAGTTAGAATTTAGCATATTTCCAAAATTCAGAATATCAACACTGAACTGAACGGTTTGCTTTTTATCACGGATTGTGAAATTGTAATCCTGTAAAAGTTTTACATCTATTCGGTCTCTCCATGGTGAAATTGCACCATATCTTTCAGCATATTGTCCTCTTCTGCCACTTAGATAATCATCCTGAGCAATAAATTTCTCAAAAGCTTCAGCCATTCCAGAGCCTGTAAATACCATTTGAGAAACCTCTGAACTTGTAGGCACATAGATCAGATCATTTAAACCTGAACCATCTCCGTTGATATCTCCACCATAAGTATAAGAGAATCTTCCTCCCTGAGACAATTCCATAAAGGATGAAATTGTAGTGGCCCAGCGATCGTTACCATAAGTCCATTTTTTACTTACTACTCCCACAAATCTATGAGTATCGCCATATTTAGAGTAAGAAAGCACATCATCATTAACATTTCCCAGGGCTGGGTTTCCAACAAAGGCATCCCCTGTAATTTCTGCTTCGATAGAGTTTACATCTTTAGAACTCATATAGTTATAAGCACCACTTAAATAGAAATCATTAGCAAATCTTTTTTCTAATTTGATCGTCCAGTTAAAGATCCTACCTTTATCAGAATTACTAAAAACATAAGCTGCATTTTGGAATGAATTCTTATCAGCATCTGTATAGATCGGACGATTATCTACTCCTGCCAAAGTTCCTGAAGGCGCTCTTAATCCCCAGTTTTGAACATGTGGAGCATTGATATCTTTAGTATAACTGATGTCTGTAGAAGCTACAAGTCCGTTATTAAATTTGTAATCGGCACCGATATTGGTTCTCCAAACCTGAGGCCACTGGAAATCGGGATCAACTACTTCATAGAACCAGAAATTAGGAGCACCCACCTGGTTTCCTAACCATACAAACGGGAATCTTCCGGTAAAAATACCTGATCCACCACGAAGCTGGAAGGTTTTATCACCACTCACATCCCAGTTAAATCCGAAACGTGGAGAAATAAGTATTTTATTGGTTGGCATTTTGGTGCTGTCAAAATAAACTTCATCACCGGTAGCGGGATCAAAATATTCGATATTTGGATTATAACAGCATTGAGTATCTATAAACTCCTGTGCATAATCTGAGGTATTGAAATAAAGTGGTTTGTCAAATCTTACTCCTAAAGTAACTTTAAGATCCTGACTTACACTCCACTCATCCTGCATATAGAAAGACATTTGCCCAACATCGGTCTTATACCAGTTCCATCCACCGGATACACCTTCACCATTTTCATTATAGGATTTATCCAGCGCTATAGCTGTAGCCAGATCATCCGCGATAGACGGATCATTAATAAATTCAGAAACAGAGCCTGAGGTTGGAAAGAATACGCCTCTTGCACCATAAGCTCCTAAGTTAAAAGAGTTCCCGAATTTAAATTTCTCAAAAGAAACACCAGCGGTAACTACATGGTCATTTAAGAAGAAAGTCAGGTTATCGGTAAACTGAAATACAGATTGTTTTAATACATTATGAATTGAAAAAGGTTCATGACCTGCGATAATATAGGGAGAACCATTTTCAAGAATGGTAAAACTTGGTGCCGGAGTAGACATCGGATCCCTGAAATCATCAAAATCGGTATAACCTACCTGTAATTTATTTGAAGCATTTTCGGAAATTGTTGAATTCAGTTCCAAAAGAATAGAATTTAACCTGTTGTTCATCTGATAACCGGAATTTTCAAACTGTAAGGTATTAGCATTAGGGCCTCTGAATGCCAGTGCTGTTGGGTGAGCCGGAAGCTCTTTGGAGGCATCCAGGAAGTTGTAGATCAAAGCCAGACGGTTGTTATCATTGATGTTCCAGTCCAGTTTAAAAATACCTTTTATAGATTCTGTCTTATAAAGAAAACCCCTGTAAGCTCCGGTATCATAACCTAATCCTGATAAAAAATCTTTAACAGCGATCATATCAGATTCCAGTACGCGGGATTCATTGATAGCTCCTGAACCTGTATTAGGCACCCATGAAGAGCCTAGGTCATCACGATCATCTTTTTCAAAATTGGCAAAAAAGAACAATTTATCTTTAATGATCGGACCACCAATACTAAAACCGTATTGTTTTTGATTCAGGTCGGATTTAAAAAGTTTATCTCCTCTTACTTTACCTCCTGTCATACTCTCATTACGAAAATATCCGTAAGCCGTACCATGAAATTCATTGGTACCACTTTTGGTTACAGCATTTACTGAAGCTCCTGTAAATCCAGACTGGGTTACATCATAAGGAGCGATAGAAACAGAGATCTGATCAATGGCATCCAGTGAAATTGGCTGAGCTCCGGTTTGTCCGCCCGGAGTTGGAGAATCGAGTCCGAAAGGATTGTTAAAGATCGATCCGTCTAAAGAGAAATTATTAAACTGATCATTCCTTCCTCCAAAAGAGTTTCCTGAAGCAGAAGGCTCAAGTCTTGTAAAATCACTGGCTCCTCTCGAAATGGTTGGCAAGGTTTTTAAAGCTTCACGCCCCACATTGGTCTGGGCACCTGTCCGGTCGCCACTAAAAACATTGTTGGCTGAATCAGCATTGATCACTACTTCTTCCAACTGATTATCCGATTTTAATATCACTTTAAAATCAAAAGTATTTCCCAGTGTAAGAAAAACATTATCGATCTCACTGTTTTGGAAACCTACATAACTGACTGTGATCTTATAGGGCCCGCCTACCCGCATATTCCGCAGATTAACAATTCCGTCAAAATTTGTTGTGCTACCGTATTTTGTACCTGTGGGTGTATGTACAGCTACAACTGTAGCATCCGGTAATGGTTGATTAGCATCATCTAAAATAACACCTCTCATTGATGATGTGGTAACCTGTGCAAAAGTGGTAAAAGTCACTGTTAATGCAAATATTACCATTAATAAGGATTTCATTGTCATAAATAAAATTTTTAAGTTAAAGGTGCTGCAAAGAAATAAAAAAAAAGCCTATCCGATTAAGATAGACTTTATATTTTATTAACAGTTTATTAACGTTATGCTTCCGCGATTACTTCAAATGGTAACTCAACGATCACATCTCTGTGTAATCTCACTTTAGCTGTATATTTTCCCAGTCGTTTTACCAGACCTCCACCTACAGTGATAAATTTCTTATCAATTTCATGTCCTGCCTCAGTAAGAACCTCAGCAAGATTTGCATTACTTACCGAACCAAATAATTTATCACCTTCGCCTGTTTTAGCTGAGATCTTTAATTCTAAGGTTTTCAGTATATCAGCAGTTTTGTTAGCCTGCTCAACAATATTTGCTTCTTTATATGCTCTTTGCTTTAAGGTCTCTGCAAGAACTTTCTTTGCAGAGGTAGTTGCTAAAACTGCATATCCGTGAGGAATCAGGTAATTACGGCCATAACCATTTTTTACTGATACCACATCGTCTTTAAAGCCTAAATTAGCAACGTCTTTTTTTAATATAAGTTCCATAATAAATTTCTTCTGATTAATTATTTTAACATATCACCTACATAAGGCATTAAGGCCAAATGACGTGCTCTTTTAATTGCTTGTGCAACTTTACGTTGGTATTTTAATGAAGTACCGGTTAATCTTCTTGGTAAGATCTTACCTTGCTCATTTACCAGATACATCAAAAAATCAGGATCTTTATAGTCAATATATTTTATACCGTTTCTTTTAAAACGACAATATTTAACTTTTACTTTGGTATCAATCTCTAACGGAGTAAGGTATCTTACAGCTCCTTTGTTACCTCCTTGTGCTTGTTGTTCAATTGTAGCCATGTGTTACTTTTTAGATGATTTAACTCTTTTTCTTCTTTTTTCGGCCCATTCGATAGCGTGCTTATCTAACTTTACAGTTAAATAACGCATAATGCTGTCATCTCTTCTAAATTCAAGCTCATAGGCAGAAATAATTTCTCCGGGAGCTTTAAACTCAAATAAATGGTAAAAACCGGTTTTTTTCTTTTGAATTGGATAAGCCAACTTTCTCAGCCCCCAATCCTCTTTCCAAATCATCTCGGCACCTTTAGAAACCAGGTAATCTTCAAACTTTTTTACTGTTTCCTTTACCTGAGTATCAGATAAAACGGGATTCAAAATGAAAACAGATTCGTAATGATTCATAATTAATAATTTATATGTTATTTTTTTAAGCCTGCAAATATACGATATTTTCTATATAATTCAACACAAAACTATTTTTATTTAACCCATTGACAGAGAATACTTTTTATCGCTTTTGGCCTATTCTTTTTTTAATAACTTCTTTTTTTAATAACTTTTTTCAAAGATTCTCTATCTGATCAAGTCTGAGATTATTTCTTATATTTTTTACTACATATTTTTACTATATTTAGACCTCAACAGCAAAATCATTTTATATGCAAATTCCTGAAATACCCAATCTAATCTATTATGCCATCCCGGTTTTTATACTCAGTATCATAGTTGAAGTGATTATTACCACAAGGCGAAAGATCAAAACCTACGAGCTTAAAGATGCTTCCTCTTCCATTGCCATGGGATTAGGAAACGTATTTCTGAACCTTATCGGAAAGGCAATTGTTGTTGGCGTCTTATTCTACATATATAATCATTACAGGCTCTTTACCATTCCTTTTACCTGGTGGGCATGGTTACTGGTTTTCTTTGCTGATGATTTTTCGTATTACTGGTTTCACAGAATAAGTCATGAGAACAGATTCTTCTGGGCTTCTCATGTAGTTCATCACTCTTCTCAAAAATATAATCTCGCTACGGCACTCCGCCAAACCTGGTCGGGGGTATTCTTTTCCTTTGTTTTCTGGATCTGGATGGCTCTGATTGGTTTTCACCCTTTGATGATACTTACTCAAATGTCCATCAGTCTTTTATACCAGTTCTGGATCCATACCGAAACCATCAACAAATTACCCAAATGGTTTGAAGCAATTTTTAATACGCCCTCACACCACCGCGTGCATCATGCTGTTAATCCGCAATACCTCGACAGGAATCATGCGGGAATACTGATTATCTGGGATAAACTTTTCGGTACGTTTGAAGAAGAAAAAGAAAAACCTGTGTACGGACTCGTATCCAACATCAATACCTATAATCCTATAAAAATAGCCTTTCATGAATGGATCTCTCTTTTTAAAGATGCTTTTTTAAGCCCTACCTCTTTTTCCAACCGACTTAAATATTTTTTAAAACCTCCGGGGTGGAAACATGATGGAACCGGAATACTCTCTTCTGATCTTAGAGAACAATGGGAAATGGACGCTTAAAAGATTTATGGATTGATGAAGATCCCTGATTAGTGTTGACCTGGGTTGGCAGGTAAGGATCGCCTATATTGTAAAATTTAAGCCTTATTATATTTTCCCTTTCAAATTATTTTTGTAAATCTATTCCACAAGCTTTGTAGGTTAACTATTTATAAAACGCCATAACATAAAAACATTAACAACTCCGTAGGAGCGTCCTGTTCTTTTCAATCCTTAAAACGAAATTTATTACAATATTACTTTTGAATAATCAGACCGCTCCTTTGGAGCTATTTTCTATAAGGTTTATTATTTCTAGGATTAGACAGGCTCCTAAGAGGAGCCATATCCGTTTATCCTACTATGATGATTATATGAGATGAAAGGTTATGGCTCTTGCCTTGCCATAGGCCGACTCAATTTACCCCTCTTCGCAATAGGCTCTTTACTATTTTTTATAAATTTTTATGAAAATCTGCTGTAAAATTTTCCGGATATTTCCCCTTAACATCTTTGAAATAATTATGAAAGAATAAAAAATCCTTTTTCATATCTCCAGTGGGATAATAAGGTTTCGAAATACGATACACTTTTTTCCCAAAATCAAATGCATTAAAAACAATAGGAACATGGGCCCCCATGGCTATATGATAAAATCCGGTTTTCCATTTATCGGTCTTTGAACGGGTACCTTCCGGTGAAAGAGCCATGATCAACTCTTCTCTGTTATCAAATAATTTAATGATTGCTTCAACAGTATTTTTACTTTTTGACCTGTCTAAAGGTATTCCGCCCAATGCCTTAAAAATAAATCCGAAAGGTGGTTTGAACAGGGTGTGCTTTGCAATATATTGTGCTTTAACTCCGGTAATGATCTTCATAAGTAAGGCTACAATAAAATCGTAGTTAGAAGTATGGGGAGCTCCGATAATAATGAATTTCTTGATATCTTCAGGATAACTGCCTTCAATTTTCCACCCCATTAAATTATAAAGAATAAATTTTGCAATATTTTTCATGAATTCTTATTCTGTCAGACTTAATTATTAATAATTTTCGTAATATAGTAATTTAAAATCAATTGATAAAAAATGAGAAAAATCACACTGTTTATAAGTATTCTGATTGTTTCTTTTTCTGCGCAATCGCAGGTTGAAACTTTAAAAGGAAAAGAGATTAAAGATTTTGGCAGATTTTATAAGATTAAAAATCCTGATCTACTTTTAGACAAGAATAAAAAATATAAAGTGATTTTTGATGTCTATACGGATGAGGAAGATAATACAAAAATCAATGCCAATATCAATACTGTTGCACGTTTTATCAATATGCATGTTCAACAGGGAATCAACCCTGATAAATTAAAGATCGTTCTTGTACTACACGGTGCTGCTACAAAAAATGCTTTGTCAGATTCGGCTTTTAAAAAACGGTTTCATTTTAACAATCCTAACTACGAAATATTGGAAGATCTGAAAAAAGCCGGAGTTAAAACTTATGTTTGTGGGCAATCCTTTACTTATAAAGGTTTTGAAAACAAAGAACTATCAAAAAATGTAGAATTATCTTTATCGGCTCTTACCGCACTTGTATACTATCAAAACAACGGATATGCCTTAATTTCTTTTAACTGATATAAAATGAACGAATATCTGATCTATATTTTACCCTTAATTGCCTTGCTTTTAGGTATTGTACTGACCTATTTTTTAACCAAATCCAGTCTGGAAAAGAAAACCATCGTGCTGAATGAGAAGATCAATGGTATCATTCATGAAAGAGATCTTAAACATAGAGAAGTTCAGGAATTAAAAACTAATCTGAACGCCTTACGAAACGAAAAAGAGAATGTAAGGATCTCTCTTTCCGAGAAACAGGAATTTATCAAACATCTTCAAAATAAACTGGTAGAAAATAAAGAGGAGATCGAACATATGCAGGAACGCTTTGCCAAAGATTTTGAAATCCTTGCCAACAAGATCCTTGAAGAAAAATCAGAAAAATTTACTGCAAAAAACAAAGAGAATATCTCTCAGATCCTGAATCCACTTCAGGATAAGATTAAATCCTTTGAAAAGAAAGTGGAAGATACACATAAAGAAAGTCTGGTAAAACAAACAGCCCTTCAGCAGCAAATCATCCATTTGAAGGATCTTAATGAGCAGATGAGTAAAGATGCCATAAATTTAACCCGTGCATTAAAAGGAGAATCGAAAACTCAGGGCGACTGGGGAGAATTTCAGCTGGAAACCCTCCTGGAAAAAGCAGGACTCGAGAAAGATATCCATTACAGCACCCAAGGAGGATTCAGAGATGAGTCAGGCAATTTAAAAAAACCCGACTTCATCATTCATCTACCTGATAACAAGCATCTTATTATAGATTCGAAAGTATCTCTTACCGGTTACGAAAAATATTTTAATGCTGAAACTGAAACAGAAAAGAACCTGGGTATAAAGAATCATCTGTTAAGCGTAAAGAAACATATCAAAGATCTGGGCAGCAAAAACTATTCTGATCTTTACGGAATCAATAGTCCGGATTATGTACTGATGTTCATTCCTGTTGAACCTGCGCTGATGCTGGCACTTCACAATGATAAAAGTATTTATCTCGAAGCTTTGGATAAGAATGTGGTCATGGTCTCCACCTCTACTCTGCTTGCCACTTTATCAACTGTTGCCTCCATCTGGAAACAGGAAGATCAAAAGCGAAATGTGATAGAGATCGCACGTCAGGCGGGAGCTCTTTACGATAAATTCGAAGGATTAGTTCAGGATCTACTAAAAGTTGGGAAACAGATCAATGCTTCACAGGAGAGTTACAAATCAGCTATGAATAAACTTACCGACGGAAAAGGAAATTTGATCAACCGGGTGGAAACCCTTAAAAAACTGGGAGCCAAAACAAAAAAATCTATCCCCGGTTCGCTTCTTGACCGGGCAAAAGAAGAATAGATGATTGTCAGATCTAAATCATATAAACCACCTCTTCTTTTTAAAAATGGTCATATTAATACCATCTACAGAACTTTATTTCTAAATTATCCTGTTGAATATCAGCGAAAGCGTATTACAACTCCCGATCAGGACTTTCTCGATCTGGATTTTTCTCGGGTCAATTCTGATAAAGTCGTTATTCTCATGCACGGTCTGGAAGGAAGTTCCTCTTCTAAATATATATTGTCCACAACAAAACATCTGAATGAAAATGCTTTTGATGTAGTAGCTGTCAATTTAAGAAGTTGTAGTGGCGAACAAAATCTTACCCTGGGCACCTATCACAGTGGTAAAACTGATGATCTGGAAACTGTAATTGATTTTATTGAAAAGAATTACAACTACAGTCAAATCTTCTTAGCGGGTTATAGCCTGGGAGGAAATCAGATCTTAAAATATCTTGGCGAAAAGGGCAGTTCACTGATTAAAAAGATCACTGCAGCGGTTACGGTTTCAGTTCCTTGTGATCTTGAAGGATCCTCAGAGGCTCTGGCGAGATTTTCAAGTAAGGTTTATATGGAGCGCTTTTTAAGGACCCTCAGAGTGAAATCACTTGAAAAACTGGAAAAATTTCCTGACTCCGGTCTCGACAGAGAAAAAATCCTCAATGCCAAAAATTTTAATGATTTTGATAATGCTGTTACGGCTCCTATTTATGGCTATAAAAATGCCCGGGATTACTGGCAAAAAAATAGCAGTAAACCTTTTATACCGGAGATCAAAATCCCAACGCTGCTTATTACTGCCAAAGACGATCCTTTTCTTTCTAAAACCTGCTTTCCTGTAAAAGAAGCAAAAGAAAACTCCTCTTTTTATCTTGAACTGAACCGTTATGGCGGACATGTAGGTTTTAATCAACATCCTTCTGCCGGAAAGAATATCTGGATGGAATCCAGGATCGTGCAATTCTTTCTCAATCACCAATAACTTGAAAGATAATCTGATTGTTAATTCATCTGATTAATTATATTTGCAATAAATCAGGTATTGAAATTGAAAAAGTACATTTTATATATTTTTCTATTTTCTCAGCTATTTTCTTTTAGTCAGGCTTTCAGAGGTTTTTCTAACGAATTTTTAAATCTGGGAGTGGATGCAGCTTCCTTTGGTATGGGAAAAGCGGTTATTGCCTCATCCAATGATGTGAATTCCATATACTGGAATCCGGCCGGACTTACCCATATTGAAGATTATCAGGGAGCTTTGATGCACGCTGAATATTTTCAGGGAATAGGAAAATACGATTATGCAGGATTTGCTAAACCGATCAACGGGGAAAGTGCTTTTGCTGCTTCTATTATCCGGTTTGGTGTTGATGATATTTTAAATACCACAGAACTTATCGACAGTCAGGGAAATATCAATTATGATAACATCAGTCTTTTTTCCGCAGCGGATTATGCCCTTAGCGTTGGCTATGCCAGAAAATTTCTGCTTCAGGGAATTGATATTGGCTTTAACGGAAAAGTGATTCACAGGCAAATTGGCGATTTTGCCAGTTCCTGGGGATTCGGGTTGGATGCTGCCATACAATACGAAAGTGAGAACGAATGGAAATTTGGCTTGATGCTTAGGGATATTACAACTACTTTTAATGCCTGGAGTATCGATACGGAGGAATACAATAAAATAAAAAATACCATTCCCGGACAAAATGCCGTTCAGCCGGAATCGCTGGAACTGACCAAACCTAAAGCTCAACTGGGGATTGCAAGATCATTTTTACTGTTCAGGGGTTTTAATCTGCTTACCGAATTTGATCTGAACATGCGCTTTACACAAACCCATGACCTGATCTCAACATCCTTTATGAGTATCAATCCGGCCATTGGTTTTCAGCTTGATTATCAACAGATGGTCTTTTTAAGAGGAGGATTTAATAACTTCCAGCAGATCAAGGATTTCGACGATCAGAATTCAACTAGTTTTGAACCCAATTTTGGCGTTGGATTCCGGTTTAAAGGAATTCAGGTGGACTATGCACTGGCCAATATAGGGGGAGCCAGCGGTACTTTATATTCTAATATCTTCTCTGTTAAAGTTGATTTCAGCTACTTCAGATAATTCTTCTAAATACTGTGTTTTAAAAATATAAAGCCGGGTATTCTTTTTATACCGAGATAATGCTAAATTTGAAAAGTATTTTAAATCTTAAGTTTTGAAAAAACTCTTTTTTTTATTTTTTTTTCCTTTTATTGCTTTTGCCCAAAACATTCAATTATCGCCAAAAGCTGAGATCACAGCTATCACCTGCGGTCCGGGTGAAGAATTATATTCCACTTTTGGTCATAGTGCTTTCCGGGTTCACGATGTGAACAACAAACTGGATAGGGTATATAATTATGGAACCTTTAATTTCAATACACCAAATTTCTATCTCAAATTTACTCAGGGAAAACTCTTATACGAGCTGAGAGCCTACAATTTCGGCAATTTTTTACAGAGCTATTTTAGAGAAAAAAGATGGGTAAAAGGACAGGTATTGGAACTCACCCCAAAGGAAAAACAAGATATTTTCGATTTTCTTGAAAATAATGCCAAACCTGAGAACAGAGCCTATCATTACGATTTCTTTTATGATAATTGTTCAACAAGGATCTATGATGTCCTGGAAAAAAATCTTGGAGATAAACTGGTTTTCGATAACCATTTTGAAGAAGAAGGTTTAACGCACAGACAGCTTATACAAAGGTATTTGGGCAATCTCCCCTGGAGTGACTTTGGTATTGACCTGGCACTGGGTTCAGTCATCGACAGGAAAGCTAATTCCAAAGAATATATGTTCCTTCCCGACTATGTACTAAAAGCACTTGATAAGGTACAGATCAAAGAAGAAGGCAATCAAAAGCCTTTTGTAAAAAGAAAAGAAGATATTCTTCTCGATTTTAACGATAAAGTAGTTACCAAAACTTTTTTTACCCCACTGGTGGTTTTCAGTCTGCTCGCACTACTGGTATTCTATCTTACTTATCAGGATTATAAAAAGAAAAAAAGAAACCGCATACTCGATTTTATCATCTTCTTTGTTACCGGCCTTACCGGAGTTGTGGTCTTATTGCTTTGGTTTGCTACCGATCATCAGGCTACTGCCGATAATTTTAACATTTTATGGGCTTTTGCACCCAATCTAATCTTTGCTTTTATGAGTAAGAAAAATGCCAAAATGAGTTATTACTATATTTTCACTTTACTCGGATTACTCGATCTGCTTGTCATCCTCTGGATCTTTAAAGTTCAGATATTTTCTGTAGGCCTGTTCCCTATTCTCGCTTTATTATATATCAGATATCTTTATTTGTGGGCATATTTTAAAAATCTGAAATTTAAAAGGACTTAATGAAAAACATCTTTAAGATATTTCTTATTCTAACTGCTTTGGGAATTCTGACCGGATTATTTCTATTGTTCAAAACCTTTAAAAATACAATCACTCCGGTACACAGTCACCTGAAAGAATTGTCGGGTTTTGAATTTGACAGGTCCGGAAATCTATGGGGAATTGATGACAGCGGGAATCCACCTGAGCAATACAGGATAGACAGCACCGGAAATATTACAAACACAATCCGGGTTACCAATGCAAAAAATATTGACTGGGAAGATATGACACAGGATGATCAAGGCCATTTTTTTATCGGTGATTATGGAAATAACCTAAACAATAGAAGAATTCTAACAATCTACAAAATTGAAAATCCTATAGATATTAAAGGAAGTAAAACAAAAGCCGAGATCATTAACTTTAAATTTGCTGATCTTATTTCAACAAAATAGGTACCTGATTCCGTTAGAAATTACGATATAGAAGCATTTGCTTATTATAAAAAAGAACTTTATCTGTTTATCAAAAATCGTACAGTTCCTTTTGATGGCTATACTCATTTATATAAAATGGGACTCTTTGCTGCGAATCATAACATAAAATATATCAGTAAGTTCAAAACCTGTACCAATAATAAATACCTCTGCTGAATCACTTTAGCGGCCATCAGTCCTGACAGTAAATAAACCGGCTCTACTGAGCTCTAACAAAATTTTTCTGTTTAAAAACTGGAAAGGAGATGATTTCTTTTCAGGTGATGTAAAAGAAATTGATCTGGGTTTGGTAACCCAAAAAGAAGCGCTTACTTTTTATAACGATTCTATTATGATCTATGCCGATGAAAAATTTAAAGGGATTGGGGGAAATGTTTATTTTCTGAATATCAATTAATAAAAAAGGCTGCCAAATGGCAGCCTTAAAAATTTTATAAATAGAAATTCATTATTTCATTGAATCGTATTTAGCTTTCATTTCTTTAAATTCAGCATCCATTTCAACATTTTCGTAAAGGCTCATTAGAGTTCTTACAACGTCAATATCTTCAGAATCGATCTTATAAGCTTTCTCATAATAAGGAATTACTTCTTTATAAAGGTCTACTTGTTTTGCCTTGATCTTATCGTATTTATCAAAGTTGCTCAGGTTTTTATTCATTTCATCCACCAATTCCTGGTCTTTTACCAATAATACAGCTCCTAAATTTACATAAGCATCTTTATATTCCGGATTCAGTTCAATAGCTTTAAGATAATACTCTTTTGCTTTAGCATATTCTTTTTGCTCATTACTAATTACACCGAGGTTATAATAAAGTACAGGATTATTAGGATCTAAAGAGATAGCTTCATTCATCAGCTTGGCAAAAGCCTCTTTATCTCCTATTTTGATCTGAATATTAGCTTCATTCATGATCAGGCTAACATCTTTAGGATCAACTTTTCTGGCCTCTCTGATAGCCTCAATAGCTTTTTGATTATCTCCCATATCTACATAAACATAAGAGATATTCTTAATAATAGAAGGTCTTCTTGATTCTGATTGTGTTTCTTTAAAATCAGTATAAAGATTGGACTTTTTCATCAGATCCATTTGAGCTTTTGATTCAAAAACCTCTCTTTTTCCGGTTTCTTTGTTCTTAGCAGAATATTCAGTTTTAATACCGGTATATCCTAAATCTTTTAACTGTACAAAATAATTAAGTGCCGTTTCATAATCTTTATCAAGGTAGGCAGCATTAGCAGCATACTCAAGGAAAGTTGTATCTCTTGGACTTAAATGATATACTTCATACAACTGAGATTTAGCAGCTTTATAATCTTTAGATTGGTAAGACTTAATACCTTGAGCTGAAATATCAGAGATCAGTTTATCAAGCTCTGGCTGAGCAAGTTTAGTGTATTTTGTAGAGTGCATTTTATTTTCAATCTCAAAAAGATTGTTGTAGGCATCGGCAGCAGGACCATATTTTGTCGGATCTGTTTTTGCCATACCACTACAGGTTAATGCATGCAGATAATAAAATTTAGCCTTCGTTTTGTCATCAGCATTCTCTACCATTGGCATTGCCTGTTTTAAAGAAGCCTGTGCTGTTGCATAATCATTTTTCTTAATGGCTTTTTCAGCAGCTTTGAGTTCATTTTTTTGTGCGAAACTTGTTACTCCTATAAATAAGGCAAATAACAATACAATAATTCTCTTCATTTTTAATTATACTTAAATTATTATTTATTTATAAATTTTTGCAAAATTAATCATTTTGATCATCATTTACATGATTTTCATCATTTTTTGCATTTGGGTCATTTTCTATATCAACTTCAGTTTCATCATCTTCATGCATCACTTTGGCAACTGCAGCAATAGAGTCGTTACTCTTAATATTGATCAGTTTAACTCCTTGCGTCGCTCTTCCCATTACTCTTAGGTCGGAAACAGCCATTCTGATCGTAATACCGGATTTATTGATGATCATCAGATCGTCCTGATCCGTAACATTCTTAATAGCTACAAGATTTCCGGTCTTCTCGGTTATATTAATGGTCTTAACGCCTTTCCCGCCCCTGTTGGTAATACGGTAATCTTCGAGGCTTGATCGTTTTCCATAACCTCTTTCAGAAACAACCAGAATATCACTTTCATTATCGGAAATTGATACCATTCCAACAACTGAATCCTGATCATTTCCCAGACTAATACCCCTTACACCTGATGCATTTCTACCCATAGGACGTGTTTTGGATTCTTCAAAACGTATAGCCTTACCGGATTGAACTGCTATCATAATCTGACTGTTTCCATCGGTAAGTTTAGCTTCGAGCAACTCATCTCCTTCCCTGATTGTAATGGCATTGATCCCATTTGATCTCGGGCGAGAATATTGTTCCAGCGAAGTCTTTTTCACAATACCACCTTTGGTAACCATGATTACATAATTATTATTTACATACTCTTCATCCTTAAGATCTTTGGTTACGAGAAAAGCTTTTACCATATCATCATTCTCAATATTGATCAAATTTTGTATGGCTCTTCCCTTAGAAGTTTTATTTCCTTCCGGAATTTCATAAACACGCATCCAGAATACTTTTCCTTTCTGGGTAAAAAAGAGCATATATTGGTGATTGGTAGCTACAAAAAGATGTTCCAGAAAATCTTCATTTCTTGTGGAAACCCCTTTTTGCCCTCTTCCTCCTCTGTTCTGGCGCTTATATTCTGATAGATCCGTTCTCTTTACATATCCTGCATGAGAAATAGTAACAACAACCTTAGAGTCGGGGATCATATCTTCAATACTTACATCTCCTCCGGAATATTCAATTACCGATCTTCTTTCATCACCATATTTATTTTTAACTTCAAGAAGTTCCTCTTTAATAATATCCATTCTTCGTTCCTTATGAGCTAAAATATCTTTCAGATCTGCAATCAGTTTTGTGATCTCTTCATATTCTGCTCTCAGCTTATCCTGTTCCAGACCGGTTAACTGACGCAATCTCATCTCAACAATAGCCCGGGACTGCTTTTCAGATAAATCAAATCTGTCGATCAGTTTTTGTCTGGCTTCATCCGCATTTTTAGAGGCCCTGATCAAAGCGATCACTTCATCAATATTATCAGAAGCAATGATCAATCCTTCGAGGATATGTGCCCGGTCTTCTGCTTTTTTAAGCTCATATTGAGTTCTTCGTACTACAACATCATGACGATGTTCTACGAAGTACTTGATCATGTCTTTTAAATTTAAAAGTTCCGGCTTACCATTTACCAGTGCAATGTTATTTACACTAAATGAAGTTTGTAAAGCAGTGTATTTAAATAATTTATTTAAAACTATATTTGGAATAGCATCTCTTTTCAGAGTGTAAACCAATCTTCTTCCTTTACGGCTTGTCTCATCTCTTACTCCTGATATACCTTCTATTTTCTTATCGTTGATCAGATCGGCTGTTTTCTTTAAAAGGTCAGAACCATTGATCTGATAAGGTAATTCAGTAACAATGATACATTCTCTGCCGGATACTTCCTCAAAATGGGTTTTGGCTCTCATTACAATTCGGCCCCGGCCGGTTAAAAAAGCATCTTTTACCCCTTCATAACCATAAATAATACCTCCGGTTGGAAAATCAGGAGCTTTGATATATTGCATCATTTCGGCTACCTCGATATCGTTGTTATCGATATAGGCAATACAACCGTCAACAACCTCAGAAAGATTATGAGGCGCTATATTTGTAGCCATACCTACGGCAATTCCCGAGGCACCATTTACCAGTAAATTAGGAATTCTTGTAGGTAATACAGTAGGTTCCTTTAAAGTATCGTCAAAGTTCAGCCTGTGCTCAACAGTATCCTTATCGATATCTGCCAAGAGCTCTTCAGAGACCTTCTTCATACGTACCTCAGTATATCGCATTGCTGCCGGACTATCACCGTCAGGGGAACCGAAGTTTCCCTGTCCGTCGATCAGTTCATACCGCATACTCCAGTCTTGTGCCATACGCACCATTGCATCATAAACGGAAGTATCTCCATGGGGATGGTATTTACCCAAAACTTCCCCAACAACCCTGGCCGATTTTTTATGAGGACCCGTTGCTTTTATACCTAATTCATGCATCCCGAAAAGTACTCTCCTGTGCACAGGCTTAAGTCCGTCTCTTACATCAGGTAAGGCGCGGGATACGATTACAGACATTGAATAATCAATGTATGCAGATTTCATTTCATCCTCAATATTAATAGGAATTATTCTATTTTCTTCTGCCATTTTTAAATCTGTATTTTGTGTTATTTTTTAGAAGCAGCAATATACAATTATTCTATATTTTACAGAACCTGAGAACAATATTTATTAACACATTTTATCAACAATTTTTTATCATATTACTTTGTTTTTTAGTAAATTAGTCTAATGTTTAAACTTGCTGATAACTTTTGTAATGAATTAATCAAAAATTCTACTAAATTTACAACGTAAAAGCCATAAAAAATGGAAGATAATTTTTCACCAAAAGTAAAGGATGTAATTGCATACAGTAAAGAAGAAGCGTTGCGTTTGGGTCATGAATTTATTGGCACGGAACACCTGATGCTTGGACTACTCAGAAAAGCTAATGGAGAGGCCTATGATATTTTAAATACCTTTGAGCTGAATTTTACCGAGCTCCGAAGAAAAATAGAAACACTCAATCCGATTACCAATATCAGTACGATCAACACCAAAAAAAGCCTGCATCTTACCAAACAGGCGGAAAAAGCGCTGAAAACAACTTTTCTTGAAGCAAAACTGTTTAAGAATGATAGCATCAGCACAGCTCATCTGTTGCTTTGCATTTTAAGAAATGATAACGATCCTACCACTAAGATCCTTCATAATTTTGGTGTTTATTACGATGACGTAAAGGATGTTTACAAAGATCTTTTTATCGATTCCGATGAGGAGAAAAGCTCTCCAAAAAGTGAATTACCTCATGAAGAAGAATATAATGAACCTAAAAGAAATCCGTTCGAACCACCTAAAAGTAAAATGGGAAAGAAATCAAAGACACCTGTATTAGACAATTTCGGCCGGGATCTGACTTTACTGGCACAACAGGGTAAACTGGATCCTGTAGTGGGAAGACAAAAAGAAATAGAGCGTATCTCTCAAATCCTGAGTCGTAGAAAAAAGAATAATCCGGTTCTGATTGGTGAACCCGGAGTGGGAAAATCTGCCATAGCGGAAGGACTTGCACTTCGAATTATTCAGCGTAAAGTATCCAGAATACTTTTCGACAAGCGAATAGTTTCTCTTGATCTGGCAAGCCTGGTTGCAGGTACAAAATACCGTGGCCAGTTTGAAGAACGTATGAAAGCCCTGATGAATGAACTTGAAAAAAATGATGATGTAATCCTTTTTATCGATGAGATACACACCATTGTGGGTGCCGGTGGTGCCACCGGTTCACTCGATGCTTCAAATATGTTTAAACCTGCTCTGGCACGTGGAGATATACAATGTATTGGTGCTACAACCCTGGATGAATACCGTCAGCACATTGAAAAAGATGGTGCCCTGGAACGTCGTTTCCAAAAAGTAATGATCGAACCTACCTCTGTTGAAGAGACCATTGAGATCCTTCATAACATCAAAAATAAATATGAAGAACATCACAATGTTGTTTATACCGATGATGCCATCACAGCCTGTGTTAAACTTACCAACCGGTATATGACCGACAGATATCTGCCCGATAAAGCTATAGATGCGCTGGATGAAGCAGGTTCGAGAATTCACATTACCAATATTGTGGTGCCAAAGCAGATATTGGAATTGGAAAAGAAACTGGAAAAGGTTACCGAAAAGAAAAATATTGTGGTCAAGAGTCAGCGATATGAAGAAGCTGCCAAATTACGAGATGACGAGAAACGTATAGAAAAAGAACTGGAAACGGCACAGCAGGTTTGGGAAGAACAATCCAGGCTTCATAAAGAAACCGTTACCGAAGACAATGTTGCCGAAGTTGTAAGTATGATGACCGGAATTCCTGTAAATCGTATCGCCGAGGCGGAAAGCAAACGTTTAAAAGAACTGCCCAATATGATCAAAGGTAAGATCATTGGTCAGGATGAAGCCGTAAACAAAGTGGTTAAAGCTATTCAGCGGAATCGTGTGGGACTTAAAGACCCTAACAAACCCATCGGCTCCTTTATCTTTTTAGGTCAGACAGGAGTAGGTAAAACCCAGCTGGCCAAGGTGCTTGCTTCCGAACTTTTTGATTCACCAGAGGCCCTGGTCCGAATTGACATGAGTGAATACATGGAAAAATTTGCTATTTCCCGACTGGTAGGTGCGCCTCCGGGTTATGTTGGTTATGAAGAAGGCGGACAACTGACAGAAAAAATTCGTCGTAAACCTTATGCTGTTGTTCTGCTGGATGAAATTGAAAAAGCTCATCCGGATGTTTTCAATATGTTGTTACAGATCTTAGATGACGGTTATATTACCGACAGCCTGGGAAGAAAGATCGATTTCCGTCATACGGTGATTATCATGACCTCAAACATTGGCTCCAGACAATTAAAGGATTTTGGACAAGGGGTTGGATTTGGAACAAGCTCCAAAAAAGCTCAGGCCGATTCCAATGCAAAAAGTATTATTGAAAATGCCTTGAAAAAAACCTTTGCTCCTGAATTTTTGAATCGGGTTGACGATGTGATCATGTTTAATGCACTCGACAGAAAAGAGATTCATGAAATAATCGACATTGAACTCGAAAAGCTCTTATCGAGAATTTCCGGACTTGGGTATGAGCTTACTTTAACAGAAAAAGCCAAGGATTTTATCGCTGAAAAAGGTTTTGATAAAAATTATGGTGCCAGGCCTTTAAAAAGAGCCATTCAAAAATATATAGAAGATGCTCTTGCCCAGGAAATTGTCAACTCAGAACTCCATGAAAATGATCAAATATTTATGGATGTTGGAAAAGATGATGACAAGCTCAGCATTAAAATAAAGCACTCTAAAAAGAAATCTAAAGAATAAGGCGGGTCACTTTTAATCTGATGAATGAATAGCAAATTAATGATCTAAGATTTACCTCCTTAGCGATCATGTTAAAGGAGGTTATTTCTTTTGCAGGAGTTAATAGTTAGTTTTTCAAGAGAATTAAAAATACTTTGCGAAACTTGTGAGAATCTTTAAGAACCTAGCGGTTGATAAAGTAATTGATTAAAAAGATTTAAAAAATACTAATAATATAAAGAATGTGCTTGATGTGTTTATATATAAACCAATCTTTTAATTTTTTAATCATTCAGTCTCTTTAATTTCATAAAACACAGAACAACAAGCAGATTTATTTATTATGAGCATTTTTCACCTTCTCGATCTTTTAGGTACAGCTTCTTTTGCCATTTCCGGAGCTTTAATGGCCATGAACAAAAGAATGGACCCGTTTGGCGTATTTATCATTGCATTTGTTACGGCTGTGGGAGGCGGTACCTTACGTGATATCCTTATCAACCGGAATCCGGTAACCTGGATGAGTGATCTTACCTATATCTATGTGATCTTTCTTTCTGTGGTGATTGCCGTTTTATTCAGAAGTAAGATGGGTTACCTGAGTAAATCCTTATTTTTATTCGATACCATCGGACTTGGTATTTTTACTATTATCGGTACCGAAATAGGGATTCAAAACGATTTTCATCCAATTATTTCTATCTCACTGGGTATGATGACCGCTACTTTTGGCGGTGTGATCAGAGATACACTTTTAAATGATATTCCGGTGATCTTCCATAAAGAGATCTATGCTACTCCATGCATCATTGGTGCAATGATCTTTCTCTTACTCAATTATTCTCATATAAATCCCGATCTGAATTATGTAATCACTATTACAATTGTAATCATTATCAGGCTGATAGCTGTAAAATTCAAACTAAGATTACCTGCCTTTAAAGAAAAGATATAAAAAAATCCTGCATAATAAATTTTGCAGGATTTTTAAATTAAAACTTTATAAAGATTATTCCAGCTCTTTTAAACCGTCTTCCACGATTTTTACCAGTTCATCCTTATTACTGTAATTTGAAGCTTTTTTCAAAGTAAGCACCTGGCCTAAAACCTGTTTTGCCATTTGATCAGCTCCGTATTGCTTGTATTTTTTACCTACACTTACAAAAGCATCGGTAAGTTTTTGAGTTGCTTCAACATTATCACTGGAAGCGACCCATTGGAAACCTTCTTTATAAATTTTCTGCAGATCCGTATCCTGAATAAAGAACATACCCTCTATCAAATGAGCAGCTACAAAAGGCATCTCAGATTCTGTCTTATCCATAATAAAAATAGGGATCAAGGCTTGTCGCATCTGGTCTTTTGTAGTCTTATCGGAAATAGATTTTGCTGCAGCAATTGCCGCATCTTTATCAATTTCATAAAGTGATTTCATAGCACTTCCTTTTACAGAAAACGACTTGCTGTCAAGTGCTTTTTTATAAATAGAAGCATATCCTTTTGATTTCAGTTTACCTAATTTAGAGATGGCTGCTGCCTGAACCAAAGTTTTTTTATCATTTCTGGCCAGATTTTCAATGCTTTTAATAGCGTTTCCGGCATATTTACTGGTAATATCTATCTTTTTTATAGCCATAATCCTTAAGCCGTAATATTGATCATTGAGAGCCTTCGTTAAAGTTTCAAATGCTTCTTTATCTTCCTGATGTTTACTCAATTCGTCAATAGCCTGTCTTCTGTCATCATATCTCGGGGCATGTGCATACTGGTAAATATAATTCTCAACTGTTTTATCATCTTTGATCTGAGCCAGTAAAGTATGATCGGGATCTATCACGATCAATTTTGGTTTTGTATCATATTTAAAAGAAAATGCATTGTCTTTTTTATCAACTCTTACTTCATATCTTTTAGGAGTTGCCCCTTCATAAACATCTATAAATAATGGAAAATCAAAAAGATGATCCTGAGTTTGTTTGATACTAACTGCAACAAGTTTCTGAGTCTCACTGTAATTATAGGTGATTTCAAGTTTAGGATTTCCAGCATTAAAATACCACTGATTAAAGAACGGATTCATATCCTTACCGGTAACTTTTTCAAAAGCCAGCCTTAACTGATGTGCTTCACCCGTTCCGTATGCATTATCATGAAGGTAAGTATATAAACTTTTTCTAAAAGCATCATCTCCTATATTAGCTCTTAACATATGTAAAATTGCCCCTCCTTTGTTATAAGAAACCGCATCAAACATATCTTCTTTACTGTTGTAATAGAAACGAACCAGATCCTTTGTTTCATTCCCTCCCATAAAATATCCCTGAAGATCAGAATAACGATGTGCATCGGCCTCATCCTTACCGTATTCATGTTCTAACCAAAGATATTCGCTGTAATTTGCAAAAGACTCATTTACAGTTAGATTACTCCAGCTTTCAGTAGTAACATAATCGCCAAACCAATGATGAAAAAGTTCATGTGCAATAGTGGTTTCCCAGCCATTCTTATCGATAAGTTGCCCGGAAACCTGATAAGCATTATCGGCATGTAATACTGCTGTTGTATTTTCCATTGCGCCGCTTACATAGTCTCTGGCTACCATTTGTGAATATTTTGGCCAAACATAAGGCAATCCGGTATAGTCAGAAAAGAACTGGATCATTTTAGGCGTTTTTCCAAAGATCTCCTTTGCATAAGGCTCGTATTCTTTTTCAACATAATAATTCACCGGAATATTGTTCCAGGAATCCTTTACAACACTAAATTCTCCAACTCCCATAAAGAAAAGATAGGGAGCATGTTTTTGATCGAGTTTCCAGTAATCGGTGCGTGTTCCATCACTATTCTTGGTTTGTTTCTGTAATAAACCATTTGAAAGTGTTGTATATTTTTCGGGAACCGTAATAAAAATCTCTTCTGTTGATTTCTGATTAGGAGAATCGATAGTTGGGAACCAGCAAGAATTCGACTCGGTTTCTCCCTGAGTCCAGATCTCTGTTGGTTTATCAGGATCAGTTCCGTCAGGATCGATAAAATAAAGCCCTTTTGCATCTGTAATCGCAGCACTTCCCTCCTGCTTTACCTCTTCGGGCCTGGCAGTATATTTAATATAGACGGTATAATCTTCTCCTTTATGGTAAGTAGTTCCTAATTTAATTTTTAATACTTTATCATCGTAGTCATATTTTAGCTTTTTGCCATTCAGGCTAACATCATGAATCAACATGGCTTTAGCATCTAAGGTCAGTGTTGAAATTGGATAAAAATGAGGAGTTACAGTTACCCATTCTTCTCCCATCATTTGACGCTTTGCAAAATCAAATTTGACTTTTAATCTGGTGTGAACCAGATCATTAATTTTTTCTCTTTCGGCCCTGTAAACAGGATTGATCTTTGAAGCTTCCTGTGCTTGAACAAGAGTTATTCCAAAAAACAGAAAGAACACTATAAATCGTAATCTCATAAATAATAATTTTTTGTTATTTTTTTAAAACGAGCAAATATAAAAATAATAAAGGCAATTACTTGCCTTTATTATTAAAAACCGGAGGGTTAAAATGTTAAGATTATTATAAAAAGACCGGGATTAGTCTCCTCCTTTTATAATTCCTTCGATCTGTGAAGAAAAAACACCATCTTCATCGATCTTATCTATATTTTTCACCATTTTAACAATTTTATCAGGTTTCATATCCTTACCTATCACTCTGGCCACTGCAAAACCCTTCTTCATATCTGCTCCGTAAACTATCATTTCATCTATTGCATCATTATCTCCAAAATATTTTACCTGAATATTTGCCCCTTTATGTTTTATACGAATCAGTTCGTTATACTTTTTGGATCTTATAATTTTTTCCAGGTTGTCTTTTTGCATTTTGTAATCCGCTTTATTATCATTGTTTAATTTATAAGCAAGTATGTTTAGTTTTTTTATAGAATTAAAAGCTTCTTTCGATTCCTGAGGCACATCCTCCTTTAAAGTAATGATACTTCTTGGAATATCTATGGATATAAAATTTTCATTTTCCTGACTCTTAATGTAGTATTCCTGTAAAGTTTCTTCTTTATTGCAGGAAGTCAGTAATATTACGGCACCAACAAACAGGTACAGCATCTTTATATATTTTTTCATGGTCTTTTCTTTAATATTATTTTACTTTTTTCAGTTCATCTCCTCCGGGAAGATCCATTTTATCTGTAAGTTTGGATACCTGCCTCAGATCAATATTCCCTGTTAATGAAATGATTACTGTTTCATGATCTCCATCTGAAGCATTATTTACAAACATAAAAAGCTCTTTTACAAAATTTTCATTGCTCCCTTCTTTAACATAGATCTTTACATTATCATTTTCATCCTTAACACGCATCAGTTCAACCAGTTTACCACTTTTAAGATAACTATCCGCTTCTGCTCTCATCTGCTTGGCAACATTCTTATCTTCAGTTGCAAAAACCTTTAGGGTATTGATATTTTTGATCAGATCAAGATATTCATCATCGGTTTCGGCACCGATCTTACTCATCAGCTCAAAAGCTTTTTGATTTACGATTACTGAGCTTACCCCGTCAATATCTTCAAACCGGTCAAATTGTGATTGTGCCTGTGAAACAAAAGGGGCTACTGACAATAATAATCCGAGGATTAAATTTTTTATTTTCATAATACTTTTTTTTAATGATTATTGTTTTTAATGGTTATTTATTGTTTTTAAAAATTTTATTTGCTGTTTGATCAAAGGTTTCCAGTTTTACTATGGCCCGGTTCCCTTTGTTTAAATTTTGAGAGATCATATTTAAAGCTCTGGTGGTTTCAATATAGGCCAGCCGGGCTTCTTGTTTCTCTCTTTGATTTTTCTGATAAACAGAATACACACTTACCATCAGGATCAGTGCGGCTGCAACGGACAACCATTGTAAAAGATGATTCCTTTGAGGTAAAACGATCTCCTTTTCTGCAACTTCGGTACTGCTCTGATTAAAATAAACAAACAGATCTCTGTAAGGTACCAGATGGGGTGGAATGTCTTCCTGACTGAAATATTCTTTCAGAAGGGCTTCTTCAGCTAAACTTGTTTCTGCTTCAAAATATTTTTCCAGTAATTTCTCTATTTTAGATAATTCCATAATTCTGTTTTTTAGTAAACTTTTCACGCATGGTTTTTCTTGCTCTTGAGAGCGCCACTCTTATGGCTGTGGGTTCCATTTTTAAGATTTCTGCAATTTCTGCATATTCATAATTTTCAATATCTCTTAACTGAATGATCATTCTTTGTTTTTCGGGCAGTTCATCAATAAGCTTTTTTAATAGGGTTGTACTGTCCTTTAACTCAATCTTTTTTTGTAATGAGATCTCCTTATCTTTATAATTGCTGTGAACCAGTGTTAGATTTGATGCCCGTTTCGATTTTAACTGGTCGAGGCAATAATTTTTAGTCATGGTCATTGCAAAAGCCTCTACATTATCATAACCATCGATCTTATCTTTATTCCTCCACAATTTTAGATAGAGTTCCTGAGTGGCATCTTCAGCCTCATCAGAAGAAACCAAAAGCCTTTTGGCCAAGCGGTAAACCTTGTCTTTAAAAGGCATTACCTTATCTAAAAATTCTTTCTGATTCATCAGTCAGGTTCGTTTGTTTAATCATTACATTATTCCGACGAACAAGTTACTATTTTGTTACAAACCCAACGGATCAATTTTATTTTTTTAAATTTGTCTGAAATAAAATACTACTACTATGATAAAAAGATTTATGATCCCATTCCTTATTTTTACACTTACTTTCTTTATTGGCTGCAGTTCTGATGAGCCAAAGAAAGAGGAAATTCCTGAAATTTCGGAAGAAGCCGAAGTTCAGGATTTTATTTGGCAAGGTTTAAATGCATACTATTTATGGCAGGAAAATGTTTCCGCTTTAAATGATTCCCGTATCGAGGATCATACTGAATATGTAAATTATATCAATAATGCTCCCGAGCCTGATACTTTTTTTGAATCCTTACTCTACAAAAGAGATGTGATCGACAAATGGAGCTGGATCGTTGATGATTATGTAGAACTTGAGAATTTATTTCAGGGAGTTACCAAAAACAACGGTGTTGAATTTGAACTGTTTGTTATGTGCAGCACCTGTGATGAGGTTTATGCCATGGTACGCTATATTTTACCCAATAGCTCTGCCAGTACACAAAATATACACAGAGGAGATATCATTATGAAGATCGATGGTGTTCAACTTAACAGGTCTAATTACCGGGATCTGCTTTTCTTCGGAAATGATACTTACAGCGCAAGCCTGGGAAGAATTGAAGACGGAAATGTTGTTGGCATTGATGTTACGGTAGACCTTGTTAAAGAAGAATACACAGAAAACCCTGTTTTTATTTCCAAAACATTTGATAAGAACGGAAGAAAAATAGGATATTTATTGTACAATAGTTTTACTTCCAATTTTGACAGTGATCTTAATGCTGCTTTTGCAGAATTTAAAAATAAAGGGATAACAGACCTTATCCTCGATCTAAGATACAATGGAGGAGGTTCTGTAGCTACTGCGGTTTATCTGGGCAGTATGATTACCGGACAATATAAAGGAGAGGTATTTACCAAAGAAAGATGGAATTCGAAAATACAGGCTGAGATCGAAGCTTCTCATCCGGACTGGCTTGTAAATAATTTTACTGATAAACTTGGAAACGGACAGCTTATCAACAGCTTAAACCTTAATAGTTTACACATGATCGTCACCCGTAGTTCAGCTTCTGCGAGCGAACTTATCATCAATGGATTAAAACCTTATATCGATGTAAAACTGATCGGTGAAAAAACCGTTGGAAAATATGTAGCCTCAGTTACACTATACGATTCTTCCGACTTTACCAAAAGAAATGTAAATCCCAATCACAATTATGCCATGCAACCCATCGTACTTGAAGAAGTGAATAAACTGGGAGAAAATGATAAAGATGGATTTGATCCGGATATTCCGCTGGAAGAGGATTTTACTCATATGGGGATTCTTGGCGATCCTAATGAACCTCTTTTAAGAACTGCAATCAATGATATTGTTGGGAATGTTGGAAAATACAATATCGATAAACAGTTTTCTTACGAGGTGCTGGGTCATTCAAAAATGTATAATAGAACTGCAAATACCATGTTTATCGATTCCAATCCATATTTGGGTGAGTTCTTTAGGAAAAAAGATGTTTTTAAATAATAAAGGTCATGCGAATTGATAAATACTTGTGGTGTACCCGTTATTTTAAAACCCGGAATCTGGCTACTGAAGCCTGCAAGAAAAAACATGTTAAGATCAATGGCGTAAATGTAAAACCCGCCAAGGATATCTTTGGCGGGGAAAAAATAAAGGTTCGTAAGAATCAGATTGATTATGAACTGGTGGTTCTCGATATTCCCAAAAATCGTGTAGGAGCCAAATTGGTTGATCTTTACCGAAAAGATATTACACCGGAAGAAGCTTTTGATAATCAAGAATTTATAAAGTTTGCTAAAGATTATTACCGAAAAAAAGGTATTGGGCGCCCCACAAAAAAAGACCGTAGAGATCTGGAAGATTATCTTAATAATTCCGATTAAACCGATTTAAAAAACCATTTTTAAGAATAAATAAAACCGGATTCCTATGAATATCCTTATTAAAAACGGCAAGATCATTACCCCTGAAAAGATCATAGAAGACCGGTATCTGATCATTGAAAATCATATCATTAAAGAGATTGCCGAAGATTTTGATAAAACCAAAAATTATACAACCATCAATGCTGAAGGCAATTTTATCTCTCCAGGTTTTTTTGATACCCATATTCACGGAGCCGGAAATGGTGTTTTTGAAACCGCAGATAAGGATTTGTTTACAGAGATCAGTGATCTGATTCTTAAAAATGGCATCACAACTTTCCTACCCACTCTTTTATGCAATGAAACTCATATTAAGAATGTGGTAAAACAAATCAATGACCATCCTGAGTTAAAAGAACATATTGCCGGAATATATGTGGAAGGTCCTTTTGTGAATCCTGAGAAAAAAGGAGGAATAAACCCTGATTATATCCGTAAACCAGATCTGGATAATCTTAAGAAGATCATTGATATTTCGGAAGGTCATTTAAAAATGATGACCATTGCCCCGGAATTAGAGGATATTGATAAGATTATTGATCACCTTTTACAAAATGATATCATACCGGCTTTTGGCCATTCCATGACCGATCTACAGACAGCACTTTCAAAAAAAGGGGTCAGGAATATTACCCATCTTTTTAATGCCATGACGGGTATTTCTCATAAATCACCGGGATTAGCAGCTTTACCATTTATTGATAAGGACATCTTTGTAGAGGTCAACGGAGACGGCGTACATATTGATAACCAAATCATTAAAATGTGTTTTGAGCATCTGAACCCGGAAAGGATTATTTCTATTACAGATGCTGTGATCTCTGCAGGACTGCCTTACGGGGACTATTTTTACGATACCGATAAAAAAGTAAGCTCCTCAGAAAGAGGAGTACGATATAAGAAAAATGACGTACTGATCGGATCGAGTTTTATGATTCCTGATGTATTGAGAAATCTGAAAAAAAACACCCAAGCAAAAATGAGTGAACTGATCAATTCAGTTACAATTAATCCGGCTAAAATGCTCTCAGTGGATAAAGATCGCGGAAGCATTGAAAAAGGAAAAAGGGCTGATCTTGTTATATTCGACGATAATTTCAATATAAAGAAAGTGATCAGCCGATAATATTTCTTTTAATATTCTTTGCTAAATAATCGCTTCATTCGTAATCGTATTTTTTTAATAATATTCTTATCTTTGATTCTCATTACAATACGGAAAAATGTCACAATCTATCATACTCAGTAACGAAGAAATAATATTTAAGATTCGAAGAATTGCCTATCAGATTTACGAAAATAATATTGATGAAAAGGATATTATTCTTGCAGGTATCAGCAGTAATGGCTTTTATCTGGCTACAAAGATCAAAGAAGTGCTGGATACTATTTCCGACCTGAATACCAATTTATGCGAGGTGTTTATCGATAAGAAACAACCCCTAAAAAGAGTAAAAACCTCCTTAAAACCAGAGGAGTACAAAAATAAATCGCTGGTATTGGTAGATGATGTTTTAAATTCGGGCAGAACACTGATCTATTCTGTAAAACACTTTTTAGATGTTCCGTTAAAACAGTTTAAAACTGCGGTTTTAGTTAACAGGAATCATAAGAATTATCCTATCAAAGCCGATTTTAAAGGAATCTCTCTCTCAACTTCATTACAGGAACATGTAACTTTTGAAGTAAAGACCGGCAAGGCAAAAGTATATTTAGATTAAACTTTTCAATTCTATAACGATCTCCTGAGGTGTTTTATCATCAGTATCAACTATAAGATCTGCCTTTTCATAATAACTCTTACGTTCAAAAAGGTGTTTGGCGATAAATTCTTTCAAATCCTTATCAGCAATATGTGCGATCAGAGGTCTTTCACTTTTTTCTTTGATCAGTCTGTTGAATAAATTTTGCACAGAAGATCTTAAGTAAACTGATGTTGCCAATTTGTTGATCAGATCAATATTACCGGAATAACATGGAGTACCCCCTCCTACAGACAGGATCATGTTTTTATCAAAATTCAACAATTGTTGTAAATATTTATGCTCTTGCTTCCTGAAATAGATTTCTCCTTTATTTTTAAAAATATCCGTTATGGTAGATTTTTCAGATCTTTCAATAAAATCATCCAGATCGGTCAGGCCGATTGAAAGATCTTCTGAAAGCAGTTTTGCCACCGTGGATTTTCCACTTCCCATATACCCAATTAGAACGATATTTTTATAATTCATAATGCTTTTCAACTATAATTTTATTTCTATAATCTATTGCCTGAGTAGTTCATCTATTTTTTGAACCAACTTATTAAATTCTTCTTCCTTAAATAATCTGGTTAAAAAAACAATTGTCCCTGATTTATCGATCAACACATTTCTTGTAACCCCCGTTTTTGGGTGTGCATATAAAGTATAAATCTTATCCATCGTATCAAGTGCAAAGGATAAGTTATATTCATAGTTCTTGCAAATGCTTTAACCTTTTCCACCGATTCTTTCCTGTCAATCCCGATCAAATGAAAGTTTTTCCCTTTAAACACCTTCCATATTCTGTTTTCCAGGTGGGGCATTTCCGTTCTGCACACACTACACCAACTGGCTGTAAACTGTAAAAGAACTACATCTCCTCTTAGATCAAAGAGATTTACAGAATGATCTCCATAGGCATATACAATTGTAAAATCGGGAGCCTGCTGCCCAGGTTTTACAATAAAACCAAACTCATCCACATAAGGATAATCCTCTTGTGCAAAGACACTTATCTGTATCATAGTTAACAGAAAAAACAACAGTATTTTTTGATTTATTCTTTTCAATTTTCAAACTAATTGTAACAGGAATCATAGTCATTCGCAAGATAATATTTCAAGTTTAATAATAAAGTCGATTGTTAAAAAATAATTTGATAAAGATCATTTTTTTACAGCAATAAACAGGTATAAAGATGTATTATCATATATCATTTTATAATTTCGCAAAGCAAAAACAAGGAATTAGTTAATTTTTTAAAATGAAATTTATTGATAATTAGGCTTCTAAAAAGAAAGAATAGATATCTTTAAAAATAATTTTAAATTTCACTTGTTTAATAAATAAATGATAGTATATTTGCATCCGAATTTGACCGACCTGGTAGCTCAGTTGGTAGAGCATCTCCCTTTTAAGGAGAGGGTCCTGGGTTCGAGCCCCAGCCAGGTCACAAAAAGTTAAATTTTATCCCGCAAAAGCGGGATTTTTTTTTAGATTTGCAAGCAAATGCGCATGTGGCGGAATTGGTAGACGCGCCAGGTTGAGGGCCTGGTGTTCGATTTAGAACGTGCTGGTTCGACTCCAGTCATGCGCACAAATTTTAGAAAAGAAAATCTCTAATTGATAAATTGCTGAATTATAATATCTTATTAAATATAAGATATTTTTTTTAAATTGTTTTTCACATAATTTTTGCATTTTTTTATCAATTTATCATTATCATTGTGCATGCAAAAACTTTTACTCTTCTTCTTATTTTTCAGCTTTGCTTTTTCTACCTACGCACAGGAAGACAAAAAAAATAATGATCTGAAAGAGATCGATTCAGTTTCTCAAAAAATCGTTTCTAAACTTCAGGGAAGAGTTATAAGTGTTACCACAAAAAAACCTCTGCAAAGCGCGCATATCATCAACCTAAATTCGGTAAGAGGAACCATTACAAACACTGATGGACAATTTGAAATTTCAGCTAGTCCCAATGACACCCTTTACATCTCTTACATTGGATATCAATCAATAAAATTAAAGATCACCCGGGATCTTTTAAAGGGAAATGAGCTTGAAATCGCTATTCATGAAAAAATTGTTAAAATTGATGAGGTCATGGTGAAATCTCACCGTTTGATCGGTGTTCTTGTTGTAGATGCCAAAAATGTACCTCAGGATCGCTATTCAAGGATCTATATAGACGGTTTACCCCAGACTTATGAATCCGGATCGATGAATTTTAATTCTGCCATAAGCGCCATCTTTAACCCTGTAGATTTCTGGTATAGTAAACTGGGAAAAAGATCAAAGGAAATGAAACGACTGAAAAAATTAAAAGAAGGAGATGACGTGAGATCATTGATGGAACAGAAATACAGTCGTGAAGTTATACTGGATTATTTGGATATGAGCAGAAAAGAACTTAACGATCTGCTTACAGAATGTCATTATTCTCAAAGATTTATTGAAAGGGCGAGTGATCTGCAGATCATTGAGGCATTTTTAGAGTGTTATGAAAATCACAGAGCTATTCAGAAAGGCCAGGTTAAACAAGACATTATTCACCTCCGAGACAGCTTAAAATAAGGAAAACCTAAACTATTCCGGATATTCTATTCTTAAGTGGAATATGTTGTGTAGCTTTTTCTTAATCACCTTTTTAATGGTTTGAATCTCTTTTAAAGTAATATCGGCATTCATAAACTGACCACCCTGTAATTGGCCGCTGATGATTTTTTCCACAAGACTATCTATCAGTGTTGCCGTAGGTTCTTTAATACTTTTAGAAGCCGCTTCACAGGCGTCACACATCATCAGAATTGCGGTTTCTTTTGAAAAAGGAATTGGGCCCGGGTAAGTAAAATTCTTTTTCTGAACATCTCCCGGAGTGATCTCTTCCTGTTGTTTGTAAAAATAATACACCATGGTAGTTCCGTGATGTGTTCTTATAAAATCGATCACCCTGTCGGGAATTCCATTTTTCTTAGCCAGTTCAATACCTTTGATCACATGATCGATAATTATCCTTGCAGAATCCTCAGGAGAAAGATCATGATGTGGATTTACATTAGTCGTCTGATTTTCAGTAAAGTACATAGGATTTAACATCTTACCAATATCGTGATACAAAGCGCCTGTTCTAACGAGCATGGCATTGGCTCCTATCTCATTAGCAGAAGCTTCGGCAAGATTGGCTACCTGCATAGAATGTTGAAAAGTTCCGGGTGCTTTTTCATTTAATTCTCTTAAAAGCCTGGAATTGGTATTTGATAATTCCAAAAGCGATACATCCGAAACAAGTCCGAAAATCTTTTCATAGATCAGGATCAGGAATAAGGAAAGAAAAGAGAAAACACCGTTCATCAGGAATAAGGCAAAATATTGACCGTTCAATTCATCCGGATTACCATTCTGGATCAAAGAAAAGGCAACATAGGATATGGTATAAACTACGGTAATTTTTAAAATGGAAAAGAAAAGATTTACCCTTCTGAACAGTTCAGAAACCGTAAGAACAGTAACAATACCGGCAATGATCTGTAAAAAGATAAATTCATAACTGTTCGGAACAATAAAACCTAAAAGGAGAACCGTAAGTACATGAGTAAAAAGCCCAAGCCGGGCATCAAAGAATGCTTTTAAAGTGATGGGGAGGATTACAATAGGAACCACATAGATATAATCAATTTTATACTTATGAACTATGGTAACCAGACTGATCATAAACAACATATTGAATATGATAAAAGTGAGTTTGGTGTTGTCTTCAAAAATTGCAGGTCTGTATTTTTGCAAAAAGAGAAACTGCATCAAAAGCACCATGGCGACCAGTAACGTATAGCCAAGAACAATCCAGTTGTAATTAGACTCACTCCATAACTGGGTATCGTATTCTTTTTTAAGAGAAGTAAGAATCTGGAATTTTTCATTATCTACAAGATCACCTTTAGAGATAATTCGTTCATTTTCAGAGATCAGGCCTTTTGTATATGATCTGTTTTTCAATTGTTCCTCCAGTGCTTTTTGGGTAAACTCTTCGTCAAAGAAAACATTGGGTTCCAACAGGTCAAAAAATAGACTTGTAAAACTCTCTTCTGTTTTTTTGTACCGGCTGTTCTGAAAATAATTCTGTATTGCCTGTAGTAATTTATCGGTTGTAAAAAGTTTTTCCGACAATACAATTTTTACAGTATTTCCTCTTCTTAAACTGATCAATTTATGATCCTTAATTCGGTTGTTATCCACTTTATTTAAAAAGCCGGTTTTATAAACCCGATCGATAAATTTGAGTCCGAATTTTTTTAAAGCGCTTTTATTTAATCCTATGGCACTTGAATCCTGAAGTACGATCTCAATTCGTTCATCATAAATTTTCTTTACTTTCTTTACAATATCAT
>JANTGS010000021.1 GCA_024762795.1 Flavobacteriaceae bacterium
TATAATTTTTTTTTTTAGCAATACCCTCTATTTTTGCACCTATGACTGAATGGTACCATTATCTGCTCTTGATCGTTGTAGGCTTTGTTGTGGGGGTGATCAATACAATTTCCGGTGGAGGATCCTTACTCACCCTACCTATATTGATATTTTTAGGCTTACCTTCCAATACCGCCAATGGTACCAATCGTATCGCTATCTTTATTCAAACTATTTTCTCCTATGCCGGTTTCAGAAGTAAAGGGGTAACCAATAAATACTCTTCCTTTGGGTGGTATCTGGCCGTGGCAGCAACAATAGGTTCTCTTATTGGTTCAAAACTGGCCATCGATATCAGAGATGATGTTTTTAATAAGATCCTTGCTATCGTAATGATCGTGATCGTAGGTTTTATGGTGATCAAACCTAATAAGAAACTACATGAACTGGCCGACCGTATCACAGGGAAATATAAAATATGGAGTACGATTGCTTTTTTCTTTATCGGAATCTACGGCGGATTTATCCAGGCGGGTACCGGAATTTTTATCTTGCTTACGCTCTCTTCCATCAATCATCTTACACTGGTTAAATCCAATGTAATCAAAGCTATGGTCATGCTGATTTATACTGCTGCAACTTTGTTTATGTTTGGTTTTAATGGTAAACTGAACTGGGCTGTTGGACTAACCATGGCCAGCGGTCAGGCTCTGGGGGGATGGCTATCAAGCAGGTGGTCGGTAAATAAGGGGGATAATATTGTGAAAATCTTCCTGATTGTAATGGTAATCTTAATGGCAATCAAACTTTGGTTCTACTAAGACTTAGGAGTAAAGTATTATCAGAAAAGTTTGTTGCAAAAAAATTATCAAGGGGATCCACGTTGATAAAACTGTTTGTTGTTTTTTGGTTTTTTATTTTTTTCTTTAAAATGAAAGGATTGAAGGAATAATTGATTGTTGTTCTTTGTTCCTTAATTTACAGCACCTTATTAAATCTCCTAGAAATGTGCATTTCCCCTGGATTTATGATACTTGAACATTTCTGATATAGGTTGACTTGGGATGACTGATAAGGATATAATATAAAATTTTCTAAGCTTAATTATATTATTCTTTTCAAACTTTCTTTGTGTATCTAAACCTGAAGCCTCGTAGAGGCTAACTATTTATAAAATACTATGACATAAAACATTAAAAGCTCCGTAGGAGCGTCCTGTCCTTTTCAATCCTTTAAACGATTTTTTTATAATATTACATCGGAAGATTCAGACCTCTCCTATGGAGCTATTTTCTATAGGGTTTATTATTACAAGGAATAGACAGGCTCATAAGAAGCCCTATTCGTTTATCTTGTTATGATAATTATATGAGTGAACTTTCGACTTGAATGTTGTATACTAATCTCTCTTTACATTTCATCGTATTTGCCCGGTAAGCTTCTTATTAAAAATTATAATCATTTGAATTATAGCCTAATAAAAGGTATTAAACCTCAGGGAAAGCTCTGAACCCTTTAATAGGAATCGACCCAAAGGCCGAGGTGCCTACCTTGCTTGCTTTACAGCGAGGTAAACCGGCAAGGCGGGTTCAACCAGGATCCCGCTAGAAAAAAGCGGTATTAGCCTGTCACGCCTGCTTTGCAGCAAGGTAAGTCGACAGGTGGAATCGACTAACTAAAAAATTGAAATTATTTTTTTAGAGTCTCACTAATAAAAAAGTTATTAATTCTTTTATGGCCTTTCCCCGGTGAGAAACTTTACCTTTCTCTTCCAGATCCATTTCTGCAAAAGAACGTTTAAAACCCTCAGGCTGAAAAATAGGATCGTAACCAAATCCGGCATCTCCTCTATTTTCCTCCAGAATCTTTCCCTCACAAACTCCCTTAAAAAGATATTGTTTTCCCTGCAAATTTAATGCAACAACTGTAATGAATCTAGCCTTCCTATTAGTCTTATCTTTCATTTCCCTCAGCATCTTTTGCACATTATCTTCATAAGTTGCCTCGTTACCGGCGTACCGCGCTGCATATACTCCGGGAGCCCCATTTAAAGCATCAACCTCCAAACCGGTATCATCGGCAAAACAATCATATCCATATTTCTCGGTTATGTAATCGGCTTTTATTCGGGCATTACCTTCTATGGTATCGGCATCTTCTACAATCTCATCCTTACACCCTATATCCTCTAAACTCAGAATCTCAATATGATCCGGGAGCAAGGCTTTTACTTCTTTAACTTTATTCTTATTATTAGTGGCAAATACAATTTTCATAATTTATTTTTAAAACAGTAAAAATAAGAAAACTCGAAATTTAATTGTTGTAAGAAAGCGAATATCTTACATTTGTATCCTCAAACAGAATTGGAATGACTGTTGAACAAATTGCAGATCAAATAAAAAAATACCAGGATCAGGAACTTAAACTTTTTATCAGTTCTTCTTTTCAAAGTCATAGTATTCCCCTACTTCATATCATAAGCAGTATTGATAATTCCATACCGGTAATATTTATCCATACGGGTTATCACTTTAAGGAAACTCTGCAATTCAGAGATGAAGTAACCAAACGATTCGACCTTAATCTGATTAATATTTTTCCAAAAGTATCGAAGATCAATCAAAAAGATTGTAATGGAAATCTTTTATACACCTCTGATCCGGATTATTGTTGTTATCTGAATAAAACGGATCCTATGGAAAGTGTCCTGGCAGAATATGATGTGTGGATCAATGGAATAAGAGCCGATCAAAACTCAAACCGGAGCACTATGAAACTTGAAGAAAAAGCCAAATTCGGTTGCCTTCGTTTTCATCCGGTTCTCGACTGGAACAGCAAAATGATCTACGATTATCAAAAGAAATACGATCTGCCAAAACATCCGCTGGATGCTCAGGGATATGTTAGTGTAGGCTGCGAACCCTGTACCCGTAAACCGGATCTGCATGATGAAAGAAGTGGCAGGTGGTACGGAATGAAAAAGACCGAATGCGGTCTTCACCTCGATCTTGTTAAAAAATAAATTCATCTTATGAAAATACTCATAACCGGAGGAGCCGGATATATCGGAACAGAACTGATCTACGAACTGGATAAAAATCCGGAAGTGGAACAGATCATCGTTTATGATAATCTGAGCCGGGGAAATATCAATCTTTTTATAGGCGTTCATAAACTCAGTAAGAAGGTCAGGTTTATTCAGGGGGACATACTCGATTCCCGTTTACTTAAGAAGACCCTTGACGGAATTGATGTAGTATATCATCTGGCCGCTAAAGTAACCACTCCGTTCGCTGATCAGAATCCACATATCTTCGAGCAAATCAACCACTGGGGAACAGCTGAAGTGGTTTATGCCGTTGAAGAAAGTAATGTAAAAAAATTTATTTATACCAGCAGTGCTTCTGTGTACGGGGCTTCTTCCGAAGAGGTTTCTTCAAAAAACAATCTACCCAACCCAAAAACTTTTTATGGTATTTCCAAATTAAAAGGGGAAGAACATGTAGAACGTCTTATCGAAAAAGATCTGGATTCCTACATCATTCGCTGCGGAAATATTTACGGTTACAGCAAAAGTATGCGTTTTGATTCTGTGATCAATAAATTTATGTTCGAGGCCAATTTTAAGAACAGGATCTCTATTCAGGGTACCGGTGACCAGCATAGATCTTTTATCCATATCGATAAAACTGCAAATATCCTGAGTAAATTAATTTTTAGCGATCTGAAAAAAGGAAAATACGATCTCGTTGAGAATAACCTGAGTATTAATACTATTGTAGAAAATCTGAGACAACTGTATCCCGATCTTGAAATGTTGTTTATCAATCAGCAACTTAAGCTAAGAGAATTAAAGGTAAAATCCAACCGGGAGATCAATTCGCTTACCGATATCCCCAATAGAACTTTACTTGAAGTGCTTGATGTTTTTAAGAACGAATTTAGTTTTTGATTCTATCGACGCTTTCCAATAAAAAGGGCCATTTCAAGATCTGTTGAAATGGTCTTTTAAATAATTAAAAATATTGCCTAAGTCTGTTGTGAAAGGCGATTATAAATTCAACAATCTTTACTTTTTTGAGGCCTTTTCTTGTTTCCTCTGTTCTTTTTCAAGCTTTCGCTGAGCTTTATCTGCTTTCTTTTTAGCTTTACGTTCCTCCGTAGTAAGATACAAACCAACAGTTTCTCCCCTGTAAGTTAAAGTATCACGATTTATCTCTGTAGCCGGATAATAATCGTTGATATAACGTGAAATTTCCTCATCAGTGACCCAACCGCCCCCTAAAGATTTGTACAATTGAACATAAGCTGTAAGCAATTGCTGATAATTTTGCGAGTAAGCCAATTGAATTTCAAATTCCTGACGTTGGGATTCTATCACTTCCAAATAACTGGTCACTCCCTGATAATATCTCTGCCTGGAAAGATGTCCTGCATTGGAAGCAGCCTTATAAGCCCGTTCATTGGCTTTTAAAGATTCCTTTAAACTCTGGATATTAACCAAAGCATTATCAACTTCCCGGAATGCATTCAAAATCGTATTCTCATACTGTAAGATCGATTGTTTTGCTTTTTCTCTTTCTATCTCCACTCTTCGTTTGTTTTTTCCCCATTCAAACAGAGGAGATAATAGATTTACCCCGGCATCCCAGCCCAAACCGTTAGAAAGTAAATTATTAACCTCATTACTGGTTAAGCCTAACAATCCGGTCAAACTGACAGAAGGAAATCGCAATGCCTGAGCCACTCCAATTCTTGCATTTTGGGCACGGTATAATTCTCTGCTTTGCAAAATATCAGGCCTTCTTGAAAGTAAGTCGGAAGGTATACCTGAAGGGATGTTTATAGGCGTATTTATTTCTAATATACCTTGAGGAACACTTAACGAATCAGGGAATCTCCCCATCAGTACTCTCAGATTATTCTCCGTAAAAGCAATATTCTTTTTAAACTCCGGAATAGAGACTTCAGCTATTGATTTTTGTATAACTGATTGATCCACATCTAATAAATGGGTATATCCATGTTCAAATCTATTTTGTATGATCTGCAGTGCTGTATCTCTTATCTTAAGGGTATTTTCGGCTATCCTAAGACGGTTTTTATAATCAAGTAATTTAAAATAATTGATTGCCACGTCACTTATCAACTGTAATTCAACCGCTCTTTTACCATAATAAGAAGCAAGCATATTTGCTTTAGCAGATTCGGTACTTCTTCTGTATTTCCCCCAAAAGTCAAGCTCCCAGTTTACCACTCCAAAAGCAGTAAACGCATTTATTGGATCTTCTAAATGTGTAACCCCAAAGATATTTTTATTCGCAGCACTGGCACTAATACCGAATTTTGGACCATAATCAGCCTTATTATATCCCAGATTTGCCCTGGCCTGCTCGATACGGCTAGCAGCAATGAGTACATTTTTATTTTCACGTAATGCAGTAACAATCAAAGAATCCAGAGTAGGGTCAACAAAGATTTCCCACCACCTCAAATTGATGATACTATCTGATTTTACATCGGCAAATCTAAAATCTTCGGGGGTATCAACTTCCGGTTTATGATAATCAGGACCAACAGCACAGGAAGTGAAAGCCAACAATAAAAAAATGATATAGTATATTTTAAGATAATTATTCATCGATATGCTCTTCTTTATGCTGATTTAACTTTTCTTTGTCCCTTTTTTTCTCATAACCTGCGATCTTCCCGATCATAACAAAAAGCATCGGATACAGAAATACCCCCATAAATGTAGCAATTGTCATCCCCCCAAGTAAGGCCATTCCCATTACTTTTCTCGATTCGGCACCTGATCCTGAAGCCATTACCAAAGGAAAAATTCCAAAGATAAAAGAAAATGCAGTCATTAATATGGGCCGGAATCTTTCACGCGCAGCCAAAATCGCAGCCTCGGTCAACGATAAACCTTTATGAAATTCTTCTGTAGCAAATTCTACAATCAGGATGGCATTTTTTGCAGCCATACCAATTAACATGATCAATGAAACCTGCGCAAAAATGTTATTCTCGAATGTCGTACTAAATAATCTTGCTAAATAAAGTGCGATCAATGCCCCAAAAATGGCAAAAGGTGTACCGAGTAAAACACTAAATGGAAGTGACCAGCTTTCATACTGGGCTGCCAGGATCAAAAAGACAAAGATTAATGATAAGGTAAGGATTGGCCCCAAAGTGCCTGATGCCTTTTTTTCCTGATAAGACATAGCATTCCAGGCATAACCAACATCAGCAGGCAGTACCTCATCAGCAACCTCCTCCAGCGCTTCTATAGCCTGATCTGAGCTATAACCAGGTGCAGGTAAACCTGTTACTTCAGCAGATCTGTATAAATTGAAGCGGTTTGTATAATCAGGGCCTGAAATATGATTAACTTCTGATAAAGTAGATAATGGCACCATTTTTCCTTCTTTATTCCTAACAAAAAACTGCGCTATTTGCTCTTCTGTTTGTCGGTATTCAGGTTCAGCCTGAATATAGGTTTTAAATAAATTACCAAATCTGGTAAAATCATTTACATAGGTTCCTCCCATAAAAGCACCAATGGTTAAATACAGATCATTTAAAGAAACTCCTAATTTAAGAGCTTTTTCCTTGTTAATATCAATCAATCTTTGAGGAACGGATGCCCGATAGGGTGTAAAAGCGCTGGCTATCTCAGGTCTTTCCTGAGCGGCCTTTATAAATTTAAAGGTTTGTTCTTCGAGATATTGAGGCGATTTACCTTCTTTATCCTGAATCATGATACTAAAACCCGAACCATTTCCAAGCCCCGGTAATGGAGGAGGTCGAAAAGCCATAGCGATGGCCCCTTGTATTTTACTCAATTCAAGGTTGATCTCATCACTGAATTCTTTAACAGTTACATCTCTGTCTCCCCAATCCTTTAAGGCTACAAACATAAACGCATTATTAGGTATCAGTGAATTGGAAAGCATACTATAACCCACTACATTTGTAACATATTCTACTTCTTCATGTTTCATCAGCATGTTTTCTATATCCTTAGCTATCTCATCAGTTCTTTGCAAAGAAGATGCCGGCGGCAATTGAAGATTAACAAAGAAATAGCCCATATCTTCTTCAGGAATAAAACCTCCCGGAACTTTCTTTCCAAAAAATACTGCTGCAATTGAGATCAGAATTATAAAAATAGTACCCCTTTTGATTTTTCCGGTAACAACAGAAGCCATATTTACATACGAATCTGTACTTTTATCCATTCTTTTATTAAATGCTTTGAAAAACTTTCCAAGCCATCCTTTATAAGGTTTAGGTTCTTTTAACAATAAACTACACAATGCAGGTGACAAGGATAATGCATTTACTGAAGATACTATAACTGATAAGGCTATGGTAATTGCAAATTGCTGGTATAATTTTCCTGTAATCCCAGCCATACCCGCAACTGGAATAAAAATTGAAACCAGGATCAGTGTAGTAGCAATTACAGGGCCTGTCACCTTCTTCATGGCTTCATTCGTTGCCTGTTTAGCATCCATCCCATTTTCAATATTTACCAGTACAGCTTCAACTACTATAATAGCATCATCTACCACAATACCGATTGCCAGAATCAAACCCAGCAAAGAAAGTACATTGACAGAAAATCCCATCATCGGAAAGAAAATAAAAGCTCCTATTAAAGAGACAGGGATGGCCAGTAAAGGTATTATGGTAGCTCTCCAGTCCTGTAAAAAAATAAATACAACCAAAACCACCAGTAAAAGTGCAATAATAAAGGTTTCAACTACCTCGTTTATACCTTCCTTAATGGCAAGGGTAGAATCGAGAGAGATATCATATTTCATCGATTCGGGGAAATCTTTTTTGACTTCCTCCATTGTTCTTTTTACCTCGTTGGCCACATCAATTGCATTAGATCCGGGAGACTGATATATCCCTATAATAGCACAATCTTCCTTATTCATTCTTCCAAATGCTTTATAGGCCTCAACACCAAATCTTACCTCAGCTATATCTTTAAGTTTTATCTGAGAACCGTCAGGTTTGGTTCTAACGATTATATTTTCAAATTCTTCCGGAGTTTTATACCTTTCAGGAAATTGTATTGTATACGTAAATTCCGTCCCTTTTGGTGCAGGTTCTGCGCCCAATTGACCTCCCGGTACTAATACATTTTGTTGTTGAAGTGCTGCTACAATTTCGGGTACAGTGATACTTTTTTGAGCCAATTGATCAGGTTTAATCCAGATTCGCATTGAATAACTAGCCGAACCTAAAGCTACCACTTCACCAACACCCGGAATCCTGGATAGCTTATCCTTGATATTCATCATGGCATAATTCCCAAGAAAAATATTATCATAAACCTGACCTTCAGAGGTCAGCCCTATTAACATTAAAATATTTGAATTCACTTTTTTTGTGGTAACCCCCAGTTTTTTAACACTTTCGGGCAATCTTGCAGTAGCTGCGGAAACCCTGTTCTGGACCAGCACCGTATTCATATCAGGATCTGTACCTACTTCAAATGATACATTTATATTCATTGTACCATCATTTGAATTAGTCGACTTCATATAGATCATATTATCAACACCATTGATCTGTTGTTCTAAGGGTGTTGCAACTGATTCTTCAATATTTATGGCATTAGCACCGGTATATATAGCATTAACTTTAACAATTGCCGGAGTAAGATTAGGGTATTGTTCTATAGGTAATCCGGATAAGGTTATAAGGCCCACAATAACAATTACGATTGCGATAACTATAGCCAAAACCGGCCTGCTTACAAAAATATTTCCAGTATTTTTCGACATGGCTAGTTGTTGATATTATTATCGACTTTACTTTGGTATTGAGAAACTTCAGGAATTACACTCATCTTAGATCGTAATTTTTGAATATTCTCAAGAACTATCCTCTCCCCTGATTTAAGACCGTCTTTTACTATAAAAAAATCTTTATAAGTAGTTAAAATATTTATATGCCTGTTCTCAATCATATCAGATTCATCAACTACATATACAAAATTTTGTCCCTGGACTTCTCTTACTGTTTGTTGAGGGATTAAAATGGCATCTTCTTTTCTACCAACCATTGCTCTGACATGAGTAAATTGACCGGGCCTGATCAAACGATCGGGATTGGGGAAGGAAGCCTGCATCAGAATTGTTCCAGTTGTCGGATCAATATTTCTGTCGATAAAATCTATATGCCCCTTATATTTATGAACTGTACCATCTGTCAGAATCAATTCCAGGTTATTTTGTTTTTTCAATTCTTTCAATCTATCGGTATGTAAAACTTTATCCATAAATCTTAAATACTCAGCTTCTGATAAAAAGAACTGTACCCTTATCGACTTAATTTTTGAAATTGTATTTAAAATTACCGGATTAGGGGCCCTCCCAACATACTCTCCTTCTCTTGCCAGAGTTTTTCCTATGATTCCATCTATTGGTGCATAAATTTTAGAATAACCTAAATCGATCTCTGCAAGTTTTAAACCCGCTTTTGCCGCTTTGAGCGATGAAGCCGCTGCATCTTTTTTTGATTGGGCAATATCCATTTCTCTTTTACTGATCGCATTCATTTCAGCAAGAGGTTTTAACATCTTCAAGTCATTTTGGGCTTGAGCGAGAATAGTTTCTGCCTGCGAAACCATGCTTTGCTGAGCCACCACTGCCTCCTGAAAAGGTTTAGAATCAATCGTGTACAAAATTTGCCCTTTTTTAATCAGAGAACCTTCTTTAAAATGTACATTTTCCAGATATCCGTCAACTCTTGCCCTGATCGGAATATCTTTTTCACCATATACCTGCCCTACAAAATCCTTATATATTGGAACAGTTTCCGTTGAGATCTGATAAACCTTAATGTTTTGAGGTGGTGGGGCTTGACTACTTTTATCCTTCTTATTGCACGAAACAACAAAGAAAACAAATAAAATTATAAGAGTGAAATTTATTTTCATTAGTATGATTTGGTTATTTATTACGAATATACGAAAAAAAACTATTCCTCATTCATCAACAATTTAAATATATATTCACCTGTTTTATTTGAACCTGTTAACCTTTGCAAGAGACTATATTTTCATATATGCTCAACCGATATTATTTTTTAGAATCAAAATAAACAGAGAATAAAAGGTGACAAATCCTTTACATCTTTTAAGGCCTTTTGTCGTGATAAACTTGATATGACCTAAGTAATTATACTACTTCAAAGACAGAAATACTTAAATAAAAAAAAACCACCCCAGGGTGGTTTTTTACTATTTTAGTCTGTTGAAAAGACTATTGTATTTGTTCCTATTCAACTTAGGAGAAAGTTGGACAATGAATCAGCTTTTATTCATATCATATCTAAAACCTAATCCTGTAAACGGATATAACCATAAGTACCATTTTGTTTTAAAATAAGCACGTTGATATATTCTTTGTTCTGGTAATACCGCAATAATTGTTCTGCTTCTTTTTCACTTTTCACTCTTTGATCTTCTATGGCCAGGATAATATCTCCATCCTTTAAACCATATCTGCTCTTTAGATTGTTATTGGATAATTTTGCAATTCTTAAACCGTAATCTATATCGAATTTACTAGCATCTCTGCTTGTAATTGGCTCTAAACTACCAAAGTAGTAGCTTGAAAAATCGGTTTCACCAAATTTTTCCTTACCAAATTGATTTTTCAATTTTACATTTAATTCTTTGTCTTTGTTATTTCTAAGCACAGTGATCTTTACCTGATCGCCGGGCCTTTTAGAGCCTAAAAATCCTTGCAGATCAGAGAATTTTGTAATAGGCACATTATCTGCCTTTACAATTACATCCCTGCTTTTGAGTCCGGCCTCATCTGCAGCACCATTTTCCAAAACTTTAGTTATAATCACGCCCTGGGTTGATGCTACACCATATTTTTCGTTATTCTCACCGTTGAGTTCATCAAAATTAATACCCAGGTAAGCTCTTTGAACACCTCCGTATTCCAGAATATCCTCAATCACTTTTTTAGCGATATTGGAGGGTACCGCAAATGAATATCCTACATAACTTCCTGTTTGTGATGATATAGCAGTATTTATACCTATCAACTCCCCTCTTGTATTTACCAGGGCACCACCACTGTTACCCGGATTTACAGCTGCATCGGTTTGAATAAATGATTCTATCTTATTGATATTGTTTGAAATATTGATCTCTCTTGCCTTGGCACTAACAATACCTGCTGTAACTGTAGAGGTCAGGTTGTACGGATTACCAATTGCGAGAACCCATTCTCCAACTTTCAGATTGTTGGAATCACCAAAGGTAATAAAAGGCATATCCTTAGCATCAACCTTTAACAAAGCAATATCTGAGCTCTTATCAACGCCAATAATCTCGGCATTGTAAGTTGATTTATCATTTAAAGTAACTTCCACCTTTCTTGCCCCCTCTATTACGTGATTATTTGTAATGATATATCCGTCAGGAGAAATAATTACTCCGGATCCCGTTCCAACAATTACCTGTCCGTTTCCTCTTGGAGAGGATCCGTAAAAAAACTCCATAAAAGGATTGGATGGAGCTGTAGATAAATTTTTTACGTGAACAACTGCATGAACTGATTTATCGGCGATTTCTGTAAAATCATCTATACCGGCCCCTAAAGCAGCTGTCCGGGCCTTAAATGTTGTTGGAATTGAATTTGGAATTACTGAATTTGTATTTGATGAAACTGTAGTATCAATTTCATCCTGATCTACAAAAAATAAATAGGAGCCCAAAGTCAACGCTCCTCCTAGTGCTGAAGCCAATATTAAATTTGCTATTTTTTTCATCTTTATACTATTTAATGGGTTTATTTTTAAATCAAAATTAAAAGAATAATTCAAATGAAATTTTACTTTAACTATACTTTAACAGGCTTAAAATTTCTTATAAATATTCCTACATTTGCAAAATGGAGCAAACATTTTTTAAATATCAAGGAACAGGTAATGATTTTATAATCATTGATAACCGAAAAAAGGTCTTTCCCCGTAACGATTACCAGCTTATTCAAAAACTGTGCCACCGGAATTTTGGCATAGGTGCCGACGGATTGATGTTACTGGAAACTTCTGAAACCTGTGATTTTAAAATGATCTATTTTAACGCCGACGGAAAAGAAGGTACTATGTGTGGCAACGGAGGAAGATGTATCGTTGCCTTTGCACATACTCTGAATATTTTTGATAAAAAGACTGTTTTTGAGGCAACTGACGGAATCCATCATGCCAGAATTAACGAACAAAATGTCAGTCTTGAAATGAAAAATGTGACCAATATTCAAAATCATAAAGATTATGTCTTTTTAGATACCGGCTCTCCTCATCATGTGGAATTTACCGAAGATCTTTTACAAATTGATATCTATACTAAAGGTAAAGAGATTCGCTACGGTAAACCTTATTTTGAAGAAGGTACCAATGTGAATTTTGTCCAGAAAATTGATAAAGACACTTATAAAGTGCGAACCTATGAACGGGGAGTGGAAAATGAGACCCTGAGTTGCGGAACCGGAGTTACCGCCGTTGCACTGGCCACAGATTTTCTTCATTTATCAAATACCGGAAAAATCAATTTACAAACCTTAGGCGGAAATCTTAGTGTTGAATTTAATAAAAATGATGCAGGTTACCACAATATATATCTAAGCGGACCGGCAACATTTGTTTTTAAAGGGGTTATCAGTATATGACCATTTTAGAGAATAATAACATATTATTAAGAGCTCTTGAACCCGAGGATCTCAGTTTTTTATTTGAAACCGAGAACAATACTGCATTTTGGGAAGTAAGCGAAACCCTTAAACCCTTTTCAAAATACCTGCTTAAGAAATATCTGGAAAATTCTCATCTTGATATATTCGAAGCAAAACAATTGCGACTCGTAATTGTAAAAAAAGATACACTGGATCGGATAGGAATGATCGACCTTTTCGACTATCACCCAAAACATCAAAGAGCAGGAATTGGAATTCTTATTCTTAAAGAATATCAGAATCAGGGATTTGCCAGAGAATCTCTGGAGATCTTTATTAAATACGCCTTTACTATTATCGGTTTATACCAGATCTACGCCAATATTCCACTGAACAATAAAAAAAGTATTTCTCTGTTTGAAAGTATGAATTTTATAAGAACAGGAGTAAAAAAAGACTGGATCAAGAAAGAAAACGGTTTTATTGATGTGGCCTTTTACCAGTTAATTAAAGAATTGAATTAAAGAATCATATGAGATACCGGAAAATTTTATGGGTGTTGCTGGCTGTAGTCCTTTTGATGGGTGGAATCTTTGGTTTTCAGATCTATAAAAAGATCAAAGGAGAAAATATAACAAAAGATACCTATATATATATACCCAGCCGGGCTTCCTTCGATGATGTGGTAGAATTGATCGGGCCTTATTTAAAAGATAAAGAAAGTTTTTTATGGGTTGCAGAGAAAAAGAATTACCCGAATAAGATCAGAGCCGGCAAATTTAAGATCGATAAGGGGATGAGCAATGAAGAACTCGTCAATCATTTGCGCGGCGGAAACCCCGAAACCATTAACCTCACTTTTAATAATCAGGATAATATTGAAAAACTGGCAGGCAGGGTTGCTCAACAAATCGAAGCAGACTCCATCTCTGTTTTTAAAGCCTTAACAGACGAAAACTTTCTTAAAAAAAAACACCTCAATCAGAGAACAGCTCTCTCTCTTTTTATTCCCAATTCCTATCAATTCTACTGGAATACTTCAGCTGAAAAATTCAGGGATCGTATGCTGAAAGAATATCAAAAGTTCTGGAATAAAGAAAGACTCGATAAAGCTGCAAAACTAAATATGACTCCGCTTGAAGTAATCACTCTGGCTTCTATCGTACAAAAAGAAACTGCAAAAGTAAGTGAACGCCCAAAGGTCGCAGGACTTTATCTTAACCGGCTGAAAGACGACTGGCCATTACAGGCTGACCCTACAGTGATCTATGCCGTAAAAGAAAAATACGGTCAGGATACCGTGATCAAAAGAGTCCTGAATAAGGACCTGGAAATTGATTCTCCTTACAATACTTATAAAAATACAGGCTTGCCTCCGGGCCCCATTGCCATGCCGGATATTTCCTCCATTGATGCGGTTCTGAATCCGGAAGAACACCATTATTTTTATATGTGCGCCAGTGTTGATAAACCCGGGCAACATGAATTCGCCAAAACCCATCAACAACATATGATCAATGCAAGAAAGTATCAGAAATGGGTTAGTGAACAAGGAATTAATCGTTGATATGAAGGTTTCTAAAATATTGAATAACTATCAGTTACGATCTGGTTATATTTTTAAAAGAATTATTATTCTCAGCTTTTTTTTCTTTGCATTCCTTTCAGGATTTGCTCAACAAACAACCTCCCTTTTCCAAAGATCGGATACACTGAATAAGAAAAGAAGAAACACCGTTTTTATTGCAGAAGGAGTTGGAGCTACCGCTGCAATAATTGGTTTAAACCAATTATGGTACGCCAATTATCCCCGATCGGGATTTCATTTTTATAATGATAACAGCTCATGGAATCAGATGGATAAATTTGGCCATGCTTACAGCTCCTATTTTATTGGAAAAGTTGGAATGGATTTGCTGGCCTGGTCGGGTGAATCTAAAAAGAACCAGCTGATCTACGGAGCTACACTTGGTTTTGCTTTTTTGACCACCATTGAGGTTTTTGACGGATTTTCAGAAGAATGGGGGTTTTCACCCGGTGATATACTGGCCAATGCTTTGGGAACAAGTTTACTTATCGGCCAGGAATTATTATGGAATGAACAACGAATTCAGTACAAATTCTCTTTCCACACCACAGATTTTCCGCAGTATTACCCCGAAAAACTTGGGGAAAACACACTACAACAGATCATTAAGGATTATAACGGACAAACCTACTGGCTATCGGTAAATCTATGGTCATTCTTTAAAGAAAGTAAAATTCCCCGATGGCTCAATGTAGCCGTAGGTTACGGATCTGAAGGCTTGCCGGAAATTCATCCCACTCCCTACAATTATGCCGGTAAGGAAGCCTATCCCACATTCAGGCAATTTTATGCAAGTATTGATATGGATCTGACCAAAATACGTACAAAGTCAGCTTTTCTAAAAACTGTTTTTAATGTGGTCAACTATTTAAAGATTCCTGCTCCAACCCTTGAAATCACTAGTAAAGGCAAGTTCATATTTCACCCCGTTTACTTCTAAAACACTACTATTCAAAATATTAAATATTTGTTAATCTTTTTTTAATCACATATTTTGCCGTATCTTTGCGCCTGCAAATTAAAATTGTTGTTTAGTATTAGTATTTTATATATTAACTAAACTTTTGAAAAAGATGAAAAGTTACATTTTTTTAGTAGTGTTGAACGCTTCAACCCTACTTAATTTCCTCAACCTTGATGTGCTGTTCAGATCTAATACTGATCATGTCGTCCGCTATAATTTACCTAATGAAAATGCTATTGCAACAGTATCTAAGGAAATTGAACCGTTTAAGGTTTATTTTACTCCTGCTGTAGACAATTCCTTTATTGGTTTTAAAGAAGCTATTGCTTTTAAAGAATCCAGAGGAAAATATCATGTAGTAAATTCACTGGGATATATGGGAAAATACCAGTTTGGCAAAACTACTCTGAAACACTTTAAGATTTATGATTCAAAAGAATTTTTGAACAATCCTGAATTACAGGAAAAAGCATTCAGGGCTCTTTGCGAAAGAAACAAATGGAGACTACGAAATGAAATAGAGAAGAATGTGGGCAAAAAGATCAATGGAATTGAAATTACTGAATCAGGTATTCTGGCCGCTGCACATCTTGCAGGTTCAGGAAATGTTAAAAGGTATTTAAGAAGTAATGGCCGTTTGGTTTTTTCAGATGCCTTTGGGAGTAATATTCGGTATTACATGAAGAAATTTGCCGGTTATGATATTTCATTTATTAAAGCTGAGGAAAATCCAACAATTTGAAATTAAGTGTTTTAAAGCATAAAAAAAGGAGGTCTAAACCTCCTTTTTTTATGCTTTAAAAATTCTATCGGGGCTGATCTTATGCTTAAGATTTGTGAATGATAAAAATAGTCGGCCTTTTCTTTAGATCGGGTGTTCTTCCCTTCCACTCTTTTACAGGAAGTGTTTTAATATTTTCTGATTTCAGACTGATATCTGTTGCAATACACAACAAGGTGGAAGGTGTAAGTACCCGCTTCAAATCGGCGAACATAGCTTCATTGCGATAGGGTGTTTCTATAAATATTTGCGATTGGCTTTTCTGTTTAGATAATTTTTCCAGATCTTTGATAACTACTTTTCTCTTGTCCTTTTCAATGGGCAAATAACCGTTAAAAGCAAAATTCTGACCATTCAAACCAGAACTCATCATAGCCATAGTAATCGAAGATGGCCCAACTAGCGGGATCACACGAATATTCTTTTGATGAGCCTGAATAACAATTCCTGCACCCGGATCAGCAATGGCCGGAACTCCGGCTTCAGATAATAAGCCTATATCTGTTCCTTTTAAACATACGTCAAGATATTTCCGGGTTTCCAGCTCACTGGTAAATTTATCAAGTAAATAGATCTTTAATCCGGGTTGTGATTTTCTTGGAGTGATTTTTTTAATGAAACGTCGGGCAGATTTTTCATTTTCAACAATAAAATGATCCAGATTCTCAACCACTTTCTTTACGGAAAGCGGCAAAACCTCAAGAGGTTCGTTATCTCCCAGTGTTGTCGGGATCAAATACAAATTTCCAATACGATCAGACATAATTATATTTCTTTTGCAATCACTTCACAAGCTTCATCCAGCATTTCAAACACTTGCTTAAATCCGTTTTCACCACCATAATACGGGTCAGGCACATCTTTATTACTGCCGGGGTGAGATTTATTTAATATCATTTCAACTTTTTGTTCATCTTCAATATCACGGGCATAAGCCATTACATCGCGGTAATTTGACGAATCCATAACATAGATCTTGTCGAAATTATCAAAATCCGCAATACTGAATTTCCGGCATGTCTGTCCGCTAATGTCAATATGGTTTATCTCAGCGATCTGAACAGAACGTCCGTCAGGGGATTCTCCGATATGCCATCCACCCGTACCGGCTGAATCGACCATAACATTCTTTCCTTCAACTTTTGATTTTAGAATACCTTCAGCCAAAGGAGATCTGCAAATATTCCCTAAACAAACCATTAAAATCTTAATCATAAGCTGATTATGAATTAAAAAGTTAATTTCTTTGTAAGTTCATCAACGTATTTTCTGAATTGTTTATCAGTTTCCATCAGATTATCAACTGTTTTACAGGCGTGTAAAACTGTAGCGTGATCACGATTACCGATCTGAGTTCCAATACTGGCCAAAGAAGCCTTGGTCATCTGCTTTGCAAAAAACATGGCAAGCTGTCTGGCCTGAACAATATGGCGTTTTCTTGTCTTAGATTGCAGCGTGGTAACATCCATCTCAAAATATTTTGAAACCACCTTCTGGATGTAATCAATAGAAACCTCTTTCTTGGTGTTCTTTACAAATTTATCTACGATCTGACTAGTAAGACCCAGGGTAATTTCTTTTCTGTTAAAAGATGCCTGAGCGATGAGTGAAACAAGGACCCCCTCGAGCTCTCTTACATTGGTTTTTATATTTTTGGCAATATATTCAACAATCTCAGCAGGCATTTCCACACCATCTCTGAACATTTTTTTGTTCAAGATAGAGATTCTGGTTTCAAAATCGGGTGGCATCAGTTCGGCCGAAAGTCCCCATTTAAATCTTGACAACAAACGTTGCTCAACATCCTGCATATCAACCGGCGCTTTATCAGAAGTAAGAATTACCTGTTTTCCGTTTTGATGCAAATGATTAAAAATATGAAAGAAAACATCCTGAGTACCGGATTTACCCGAAAGGAACTGCACGTCATCTATAATCAAAACATCGATCATCTGATAGAAATGAATAAAATCGTTCCTGGTATTCCCTTTAATAGAATCAATAAATTGTTGAGTAAATTTCTCTGCGGATATATAAAGAACTGTTTTTTCGGGATATTTATCTTTAATCCGTACGCCAATGGCCTGTGCCAAATGGGTCTTTCCCAATCCTACTCCACCATAAATGAGCAGTGGATTAAATGAAGTGCCTCCCGGTTTGTTAGAAACGGCCATACCGGCTGAACGCGCAAGACGATTAGAGTCTCCTTCTATAAAACTATCAAAATTATAATTGGGATTTAATTGCGATTCAATTTTTACCTTTTGAATTCCGGGAATTACAAATGGATTTTTTAACTCTTTTTTATCGATATCCAGAGGGATGGTCACCCCCTGAGAATTAAAAGGCTTTCTGTTAGAACTTGGAAATTTAACTGTATGAGGTTTTCTACTGCTGTATGAATTCTCCATCTTAACATCATAAACCAGTTTAGCTTTTTCACCCAGTTCTCTTAAAAGTGCAACACGCAATAATTTAATATAGTGTTCTTCAAGCCATTCAAAGAAAAATTTACTGGGTACCTGAATAGTTAGGACATCACCTGCTATTTTTATAGGTTTAATTGGCTCGAACCAGGTTTTATAGGCCTGTGGTTTGATATTATCTTTAATAAAGAGCAAACAATTATTCCAAACAGATTCAGCAGTTTTTGTCATTTAAATTTTGAATTTATAAGTAATGTAACTATTCAATGAATGTAAACAGGATTCCCCCGATTTCCTTTTACAAAAATGTGAATAAAGTTTATTATAAAAAAATCTTTTACCTATTGATTTTTAACTTTTTTTTCACTAAACTAGGCCGACTGCAAATTACAAAAAAATGTTTAGAAATGAAACAAAAATTCGTGTTAGATATGGCGAAACCGACCAGATGGGATATGTCTATTACGGTAACTACGCTCAATATCTGGAAGTTGGCAGAGTAGAATGGCTCCGGTCCTTTGGTGTGAGTTACAAAAGTATGGAAGATTCAGGAATTATGCTTCCGGTTACTCAAATGCATATAAACTACTTGAAACCTGCAAGGTATGATGATCAATTAACTATTGTTACACGACTTAAAAAAAATCCGATGGTTAAGATTATTTTCGATTTTGAGATCTTTAATGAAAAGAAAGAGCTCCTAACCACTGCAGAAGTTACCCTGGTTTTTATCGATATGAAAAAAAATAAACCCACCAAAGCACCTCAAAGTTTACTCGATAAACTGTATTGCCAGATCTAAACCTCTTCAATTTTAACGCATCTCAGATTTTTTATCGCATTTAAAACATTTTCTTTTTCTTTTTTTCTGACAGAAATCGTAAAATCGCATAACATTTCCATTTTTTGTTCTTCAACTTTTAGCTGCCTTTCTTTTATCAACCTCATGACCTTATTCAGATCCTTGTATTCAAATTGCAATTTTAAAGTAGCATCAATGGTTTTTTCAATAATCTCCGCCTTTTCAAGGGTAAGTCCTGCCGAAGTACGGTATGCATTGACCAAACCTCCTACCCCCAGCTTTACACCCCCAAAATATCTCACTACCACTACCAGAACATTGGTAAGATCATATGAAAGAATCTGACCATAAATGGGTTGCCCGGCACTGTTACCGGGTTCTCCGTCGTCATTTACCCTAAAACGGGGTTGTTCAGCTCCTATTCTCCAGGCGTAGCACCAATGTCTTGCCTTATGATGCATCTTTTTCAGTTCCTGTAGGTGTTCCTGAACTTTATCTTCCTCTTGTACAGGGAAAGCATAGGCTATAAATTTACTGCCTCTGTCTTTAAAAACCCCTTCTTCAGAAGGTTTTACAAGGGTTCGGTATGAATCTGAAAACGCTGTCAAAATGTTAAATTGAGTTATTATAATTTTATTTTAGTTTTTTTTAAGGGATGGGAATTTCTGATACAGATCGGTCACATCTTCTTTTCCCGCTTTAAGATTCCAAACCAGCATTCCCAATTTTTGAGCAGAAACAGTATTTTCCTGGGCATCATCAATAAATAGGGTTTCTTCTGGTTTTAAATGATTATTTTCCAGAACAAAACGGAATGCTTCCCGATCAGGTTTACATAGATTTACCTGAAATGAATAATATTCCTTTTCAAAACAATTTCTGAATCTGCTATAAAATTCATCCCCTACCGTTTTTTTAAAATAATCAAGATGCAGTGCATTGGAATTACTAAAAAGGAATAAACGATATCTTTTATCAATATTTTCAAGAAACTTTAGTCTGTATTCAGGGAAATCCGATAAAATGGAATTCCACATCTTTATAAGCTCTGCCTCTTCAATATGCTTTAAAATACTTTTATAATAGCTGATAAAGTCACGGGTTGAAACCAATCCTTTTTCATAGTTCAGATTCCATCCGGTCATTTCGTTAGAAAATTCATGCAAACCCAGCTTTTTCAATTCGGTTTGTGTGCTCAATCGATCTAAATTGATAAAAACATCGCCAAGGTCAAAGATTATATTTTTAATCATTCGTATAAATTCTTAATTCATCATTAATAATCGGGATCTGTTCTTGCAGTTTTCCTTCGATCACCGGAGCTTTAAGTCCCTTCCGGAAAAAAATATCCCCGGTAAATTTCCATGCTTCATCCCAGAGACCTTCCTTAATAAAACTCTGCAGGGTAATCGTTCCTCCTTCAATGATCAAAGATTGTATTTCCCTTTCATAAAGATATCTTAAAATTTGCACAGGAATATTTTTATCAAAATCTATTCTTTTAAATATCAGATTATTATAAATATTTATATCTTCTAAAGCATTAAAAACAACAGTCTCACTTTTTCTATCAAGCAGATAAGAATCTTTATTAATTTTCAGGTTCTTATCGATAAGCAAACGCAAAGGATCCTTTCCAAAATAATCTCTTGTGTCCAACCTGGGATTATCATTTTTAGCCGTATTAAAACCTACCAGAATACTTTGTTCATTTGCTCGTAGCTGATGCACCTTTTGCAAAGAATATTTATTGGTGATCCATACAGGTTCGGCAACACTATTTTTATCTTTTTTATCAGGAAAGATAAAGCCACCTCTGGTTTCAGCCCATTTCAATATAATATAAGGCCGCTTTTTTTTATGAAAGGTAAAGAAACGTTTATTCAACTCATAACACTCTTTTTCCTTAATACCCACAATTACATGACATCCGTGGTTTTTTAAATGCTCAATCCCTTTTCCATAAACCTGACTGTTATAATCAACACTGCCAATAACCACATTCTTTATTTTTTTCCGAACGATAAGATCAGAACAGGGAGGCGTTCTTCCCCAGTGAGAGCAGGGCTCAAGATTAACATACAAGGTTGATTCGGGCAGCAGGGATTCATCTTTTACAGAATTGATCGCATTGACCTCCGCATGGGGCTCTCCCGCTTTTTGATGCCAGCCTTCACCAATAATCTTACCATTATGAACGATCACACAACCCACCAGAGGATTAGGATAGGTACGTCCCAATCCATTCAAAGCCAAACGGATACACCGTTCCATATAAAACTCATAAAAATCTTTTTTCATCTAAACTGATTAAAAAACTAATATAAAAAAACTAATGATTATTTTTGAAAAATGTTTGCAAGTTTTAATAAGAAAATGACGGACAGAATTAAAATAAGGCCCATACTAAAAAGTGATAACAGGCCTGTATCAAAAATCATCAGGAAGACACTGGAAGAATTCAATGCTGCGATTGAAGGTACGGCCTATACTGATGCAGAAACCCTTGCCATGTTTGATGCTTATCAGGACAGGGGATCGGTTTATTATGTGGCCTTACTGAATGACGAGCTTGTTGCGGGCTGTGGTATCAATCAACTGCAGGGTATAGATGAAAATATTTGTGAACTTCAGAAAATGTATATGAAACCTGAGGCCAGAGGGAAAAAGATTGGAAGATCTTTGATTCTTAAATGCCTTGATTTTGCCAAAAAAGCCGGATACAAACAATGCTATCTGGAAACTTTTCCAAATATGACCTCTGCAATAAAACTTTACAAAAAGAACGGGTTTAAAAGAATCGACCATTCTTTAGGGAATACCTGCCATTATTCCTGTAATATATGGATGATCAAAGATCTTTAAAAAATACAGATGACGAATTTACAGATTAAAAATAAATTTCAAAAAGAATTGTCCGGACTCTATCCTAAAGAGGAGATCAGTAGTTTTTTCTATCTCCTTGCTGAAGAATATCTTCAAATAAGGAGAGTTGATATTGCTTTAGATCCCGATAAAAAGGTCAGTGAACAAGATCAAAATAAGTTTCTTTCTGCTTTAAGCAGATTAATGGAGGAAGAACCCGTACAATATATAATAGGTGTAAGTTACTTTTACGATCTTCCTTTTAAAGTAAATAATAAGGTTCTGATTCCCCGGCCTGAAACCGAACAACTGGTTGACTGGATCATTAAAATATCTAAGACTAAAAATGAAAAAGTTAAAATTCTTGATATAGGAACCGGAAGTGGTTGTATTGCTGTTTCACTAGCCAAAAATCTACCTGAAACAGAGGTTTGGGCTCTGGATATATCAGAAAATGCAATAAGTATTGCCAAAGAAAATGCAAAAATTAATCAGACTGATATTCATTTTATAAAAACTGATATCCTGACGACAAAAAATATTGTTGAAAGATTTGATGTGATTGTGAGCAATCCTCCTTATGTAAGAGAATTGGAAAAGGAAAAGATGAAAAATAATGTCTTAAAATTTGAACCCGAGCTCGCCCTATTTGTCGAAGATGAAGATCCTTTACTCTTTTACAAAAAGATTGCCGATTTCGCAAAAGATCATTTAATTGCAGGCGGGGAACTCTTTTTTGAGATCAATCAGTATCAGGCTGAGAATACTTTAAAAATGCTAAAAAATAAAGGTTTCCAGAATATTGAATTAAGAAAGGATATATTTGGAAATGATAGAATGATCAGAGCCGTTTACTCTACTTCTGCTAAAGGAATTGCAGATTAATTTTTTCCTTTTAAGATATTAACTTTACTTTTGTCTTATGCGAATAGATATTATTGCCGTCCATCCTGAACTGATCAAAAGTCCGTTTGAATACTCGATCATAAAAAGAGCTGTTGACAAAAAACTGGTAGAAGTTTATTTTCATGATCTTAGAAAATATGCTGTTAATAAATACGGTAAAATTGATGATTATCAGTTTGGCGGTGGTGCCGGAATGGTTCTGATGATCGAACCTGTTGACAAGTGCATCTCCAAATTGCAATCGCAAAGAAGCTATGATGAGATCATTTACATGACTCCCGATGCCCCTACTCTGGATCAATCAATGGCAAATCAATTATCCTCAGTGGAAAATATTATGATCCTTACAGGGCACTACAAAGGAGTAGATCAAAGGGTTAGAGACAAATTTATTACCAAAGAAATTTCAATTGGCGATTACGTACTTTCAGGAGGTGAACTTGCAGCTGCTGTTCTTTGTGATGCTGTGATCAGATTGATTCCGGGTGTTTTAGGAGACGAGACCTCTGCCCTGACCGATTCCTTTCAGGATAATTTACTGGCTCCCCCTGTATATACCCGCCCTTCTGATTATCAAGGCATGAAAGTACCTGACATTCTGCTTTCAGGAAATTTTAAAAAGATAGACGACTGGCGGCATGAAAAAGCGATACAAAGAACGTCTTTGATCAGACCTGATCTTATTAAAAGAGGAGACAACGGATGAAAAATATTTTGTTTGTTCTAGTCCTTTTTATCAATGGTCAAAACTTAATATTATTTGCCCAGAATGATACGATTCCAAAGCAAAACTTTACAAAAAATAATTCTTTTTTAAAAAGATCTGCTGTTCCGTTAACTATGATCGGCACCGGATTGGTTATCAATTATGCTTCCGGTTCCATAGGCAAAGAAAATATTCAGGAAAAAATTCAGAGCTCTCTTGATAATTTTCATACCAATGCAGAAAATTATTTGATGTTTGCACCTACCATTACCATGTATACGGCAGATCTGCTAAAGGTAAAAAATAAGAACGATGCGTTTACCCAAACAAAATATTTAGCTATTGCAGGTATTGCCAACAACCTGATCACTTTTGGTTTGAAGCACTTGACCAATGAAGAAAGGCCTAACGGAGAACCTTACAGTTTTCCTTCCGGCCACACCTCTAACGCATTTGTAATGGCCACCGTATTGCATCATGAATTTATCAACAGCAGTCCGGTACTGGCCTACAGCGGATTTGCTTTCGCTACTACTACAGGTGTATTCCGGGTCTTAAACAACAAACACTGGGTGTCAGATGTTCTGGTTGGGGCCGGAATAGGGATCCTTGTAACCGATTTGGTTTACCGGTTCGAACCTTTAAAGAACTGGGATCCTTTTAAGGATAAGAAATACCACAGTTTAATTATCAGTCCCACTTACCAGAACGATCAATTGGGACTTTACGCTAATCTTCAGTTTTAAAGAGGTTTAACCTGTTTTTTTATCCGATTTATTTTTACAAAATCATGTTTTTAGATTGAATATTTTTTTATAAATTTGCAAACTCAAAATTAACCTCTGACGAGAATCGTGAATGTTGATTTATGATTATGCATTATTAAACCAATAAAATGGAAGATCTAGTAAAATTTGTACAAGATGAATTTGTAAACAAAAATGATTTCCCGGAATTTGCTGCCGGAGATACCATTACTGTTTATTACGAAATTAAAGAAGGTAAAAAAACCCGTACTCAGTTCTTTAGAGGAGTTGTTATACAAAGAAGAGGTGCCGGAAGAACAGAAACCTTTACCATCAGGAAGATGTCAGGAACAATAGGGGTTGAACGTATTTTCCCTGTAAATCTGCCTGCTATTAAAAAAATTGAGGTAAACAAACACGGTAAAGTAAGAAGAGCCCGAATTTTCTATTACAGAAACCTTACCGGTAAAAAAGCTCAGATCAAGGAAAGAAGAAGATAATCTCTTTTTTTTTTATAATAGGTATTAAACCTCAGGGCAAGCCCTGGACCCTTTAATAGAAATCGACCCATGTGTCGAAGTGCCTGCCTCACCGGCAAGGCGGGTTAAAGCAAAATCCCGCTAAAAAAAGTGAGATTAGTTCGACTAACTAAAAAATTGAAATTATTTTTTTAGAGTCTCACTAATAAAATTTAAAGAACCCGTTTGCAAGCAAACGGGTTCTTCGGTTATAAACAATTGTTAAAAACTCCCTTTAATATCTTGTTCGTAAGTAAAAAGTTATTTTTTTTGCAAAGATGAAATATCCTTCTATATTTGTTAAAGAATTCAAAGAGATTGTTAGAGGTTCTTGTACAAAATAAAATTGGTTTAGATCGAAATTAAAGCGTACAGGAAAATAAAAGAATCGAAGAATTCTAAACAAGTTCAGCTGAAATAGCATTTTAGATTTCAATTATACTACTAAGTATTTAGCATGAATAATTAGAAAGATAAGAAATTTAAAATGTGATACTCGAGACGTTGGAACGATGAATTATAACTTCGGTTATAAAGATTCGCTTTAATTGAAAAAGAGTATTTTGAAACATAAATAGTGATACGTTGCAAAAGCAACAATTACGGTTAACAGTAAAGATCACCATTAAATGTTTCGACAAATAGCCATGATAAATTGAATGATTTATTATGGCTATTGTTTTTTTCGTACTTCAAAAGATATGAACAATTGTTAAAAATACCTGTTAATTAAGTGTTTATAAATTTAATCCATTTCAAATACAATATTCTCAAATTCAAGACTTAAATTTGTGTAAATGATTTAATTGTATTTAGCGACATTCCCCTGTTATTGTTATGATCAGGAAGTTACTATTTTCATTAGTCATCAATTTTTAATCATAAAGTTCTGTCTCATAAATATTTCAAACCACAAGTGTTTAGCGCACCAGTTGAAATTACTGAAACAGCCCATTAAAAATTATATCGGTTGCAGGTCAAGATGTAACCGGTTAGCATGACGATATTTTCTCTATGTTGTGCAAGCTTAATTTAAAAACCATAGAAACATTTTTTCTATGGTTTTTATTTTATGAAATTTATCAGTTTTAACATCAACTTCATTTTATATATTTGCACAACTCTTAAAATTTAATACAATGTCAAAAATAAAAGTACAAAATCCCGTTGTTGAACTCGACGGAGATGAAATGACCAGAATAATCTGGAAATTCATCAAAGAGCAATTGATCTTACCTTACCTGGATTTAGATATAAAATATTATGATCTAAGCGTCGAATACCGTGATGAGACCGATGATCAGGTTACGGTTGATGCAGCAGAAGCGATTAAAAAATATCACGTGGGCATCAAATGTGCCACCATTACTCCTGATGAGGCTAGGGTTGAAGAATTTGGCCTGAAAAAAATGTGGCGTTCTCCAAACGGAACTTTAAGAAATATCATTGGAGGTACCATCTTTAGAGAGCCTATCATTATGAAAAATGTACCGAGGTATGTTCAGGGCTGGACACAACCTATCTGTATTGGAAGACATGCCTTCGGAGATCAGTACAAGGCAACAGATTTTACTACCCAGGGGAAAGGTAAACTTACCTTGACCTTCACTCCTGAAAACGGAGAACCTGAGGTTCATGAAGTATATAATTTTGATGGAGACGGTGTAGCTATGGCTATGTACAATATCGACTCCTCTATTTACGGTTTTGCCCGTTCAAGTTTTAATCAGGCTCTAAAAAAAGGATGGCCATTGTACATGAGTACAAAAAATACCATTTTAAAAGCTTATGACGGAAGATTTAAGGATATTTTCCAGGAAGTTTATAAAAATGAATTTAAAGATAAGTTTGAAAAAGCCGGTATTACTTACGAGCACCGTCTGATCGATGATATGGTTGCTGCAGCCATGAAGTGGAACGGTGGATTTGTTTGGGCCTGTAAAAATTACGATGGTGATGTACAATCGGATACTGTTGCACAGGGATTTGGTTCTTTAGGATTAATGACCTCTGTATTGGTTACTCCTGACGGGAAAACTCTTGAAGCAGAGGCTGCCCATGGTACTGTTACCCGTCATTATCGTCAACATCAGCAGGGAAAAGAAACTTCTACCAATCCTATTGCATCTATCTTTGCATGGACCCGTGGTTTGGAACACCGAGGTAAACTGGACGAAAATCAAGAGCTGATTAATTTTGCACATACTCTGGAAAAAGTATGTGTCGATACCGTTGAAAGCGGTAAAATGACCAAAGATCTTGCCTTACTGATCAAAAAAGACAAGATGACCAAAGAGGATTACTTAAATACTGAAGAATTTCTGGATGCCTTAAAAGAGAATCTGGATAAGGCTTTAGCCTAATATATAACTCAGAATTCATTCAAACTCCGGTTTCTTTTTTGTAAGATCCCGGAGTTTTTCTTTTTTATATAATTTTTCAGTAAATTCGTTTTAAATGTAATTTTTATAAATTTATTGAAAACGAAGTAATGAATCAGAAAAAAAACGTCCAAAAAGTATATTAATGATCTGAAAAGAATTAACAGATACGTTTTACAATAAAGTTGATGATAAAAAACAAGACTTTTATCAAATTTACCCAATGGGAACACTGGCCATCCTTGATGTTCTATATTCCACTTATCCCCTATTTCACTTTTAAAGTCTTAAGTAAAGGAAAAATTTTGTATTATCTCAATACAAATCCGGGCATTCTATACTCAGGTAACGGAACCGAATCAAAATATGAGACCCTTTTAAAGGTTCCCGAAGCATTTCGACCGAAAAGCTTACACTTTAAAAAAGGCGATTCCTTTAAATTACTCATACAACAACTGGAAGAAAGAAAGATCGACTTCCCGTTAATTGCCAAACCCGATATCGGCTTCAGGGGTTACCTCGTAAAAAAAATTGACAATAAGCAGAAGCTCAAAACTTATATTGACAACTTTGATGAAAATATCATCATTCAGGAGTTGATCCCCTATCAAAAAGAATTGGGCATTTTCTATCACCGCCTACCGGATGAAAAATCAGGAAAGGTCACTTCAGTAACCATTAAAAAATTCCTGGTACTGAAAGGTAATGGCAAGGACACTCTGACCGAGCTGATCCAAAAAGATAAACGTGCTTTTTTGTATATAGATCTTTTTAAAATCATTCATAAAAAGGATCTGGAAAAGATTATACCAAATGATGAAAAGATCACTTTATCTATTATTGGCAACCATTCTAAAGGAACAGAATTTTTAAACGGGGAGCATCTCATCAGTAAAGATCTGGTAGAAATGATCAATAAGATAGCAATTGAGATAGATGGCTGGTATTACGGGCGTATCGATTTAAAATACAAAAGTCTGGAAGATCTTTTAAAAGGTAAAAACTTCAAGATCCTTGAGGTAAACGGAATTATTTCAGAGCCCACCCATATCTATGATGCCTCGCATAAAAAAGCTTCCTACCGGAATGCTGTAATCTCCATTAAAAAGCACTGGGAAATACTGGATAAAATTGCAAAAAAGAATATTAAAATATCAAATATCGAAACGCCCAAAATGATACCCTATCTTAAAAATATGTTATGGCTGAGAACTTATTCTAAAAAATTGAGAAGATTGAATAAAGCCGATTTTTAACAAACTTACGCTTCCATTCCTTTATTTCTGGGGGTTGTAGGATTGTATCCAAAATCCTTATCGGGTAGCTCCACCCCAAGTTGAGAAATTACATAACCCAGACTGGCAAAATGATGAATGGCATGACTATGGGCCTGAATCAATAAGGACGCCATAGTATAAGGTGTATCGACAACACCCAGACCGAGATCATCTTTTACCTCTACCATAAAATTCAGATCCTTCCCTTTCAATGCCTCCAGTTTATCAATGACCATGTAAAAATACTGTAACCCAAACTCTACCTTTTTTTCAGCAAGAGAATTGCGTTTTCTTTCGGTTAAATCTATCTTCCCCGTATCAACACCTTCAAATGCACAATCAAAAATATCCAGAATATGCCGTATATGTCCACCAATACTTGAGTAATAAGGAACCACAGATTTATCACTATAAACCTTGTCATCTAAAGCATTCAGTAGTTTTACTCCTCTCTGCAGATTTAGAATAATGGCATTGATCATAAATTTTTACTTTATCTGTCGCTAATTTAATGATATAATTACTTATTCAGATTAAAAATTGTAAGAATTCCCAGAATTAAGAAAAGTATACTTAGAATATAGTTAATATTCCGGGCAATATATTGGGCTCTTTTCTGAATAAACACAGCAAACTGAGTGTACAATGCAAATAAGGAAAAGGCTCCTGTAAAGGCCCCGAAAACAAAAATCAAAATAAACGGATGTTCCAGGATCAACCAGCCTTTTTTCTCAAAAATTGTACTGTACAAAAGATAAAAAGGAATAGCCAGCATGTTAAGCGATGACATCAACATTCCAATGAACAGGTAATTCCCTTTACGCCTTTTTACTTCTCCTTTAAAATCCTTTCGTGCCTGTACAAAGAAAAAAGCCGACAACACAAACAAAACCAGCACTCCGGCCATTGATAAACGATTGATCACTTCGGGGTGCAAAATAAAATAATTGGCAAAGTATAAGGCAATAAATGCCTGTGGCAGAACCACGATTGCGGCTCCTAAAGAAAAAAGCATCCCCGAACGTTTGTTCTCTTCAATAGTTGTTCTTACTGCAGTCATATTGAGCATCCCCGGAGGGATAAGCCCTACAAAAGCCATTAGGAATCCCAAAAAAAGATGTGAAATATACACCAAAACGGATTATTTTTTACGTAAGATCTTTGACCTGAATTGATGGTTAAAATCCTCTGATATTTTTAATTTATATACCAGAAAAATATAAATAAAAACGATCAGGACCGATTTTAAACCAATATTGAATAAGGCATTAGATAAAAAGTCAATAGGATAGAATACCAAAAATAGTCCCATAATAACCAGTATCACAAGCCATGTTTTGCCGGTTACCGGATGAATTTGTAATTTTTTATGCACATACCACAATTTGATCAGGTTAAAAATAACTACTACGATTAAAGTGGCCAGGGCCGCTCCGTTGATACCATATTTTTCTATAAAGATCCTGTTCAATACCACAACACTTACGGCCATACCCAAAGAAAAATAGAATAGGATCTTGTAATATTTTGAATTGGTAAGAATGGCTGAATTGGTACCTGCAGCCAGCTTAAACATCTCTGAAACTGAAATAATCAGCACAACAGTAATTCCAACCGTATATTCAGGTTTATTAATAATTAAGTACAGATCTTTTACATTTAAATTGATCAGTAAAAAAAGTAAACCTCCAGTAATCAGCAAATTGACTGAACTCTTTTTATACAGAAGCTCTACTTCAGCCATATTATTCTTGTTAAGTGCTTTTGCTGTGATCGGATTAACAATCTGTTGCATGGCCCTGGAAGGAATTGCTATAACAGAGGCAATATAAACCCCTACCGCATAATAGGCTACATTGGCGATCTGTTCCAGTTGTGGTATCATAAACTTATCAATTTCCAGTAGAATGGTACCCGCCGAACCCGCCATAATGATGTATAGGGAGAACATCAGGATCTCTTTCAGATCTTTTGGTTTTTTATAATGAGTTGTTACCGGCATATATAAACGAAATGCATAGAGCATCATGATGAGCATTCTTAAAAAGTAAACCCAAACAATTGCATAAATAAACTGCTCATTATTGATCCATTGAAGATATACAGCAAAAAGCAAAAAACTGATACTGATCCTCGCAAAGAGTTCCCTGATAAAATTACCAAAAACCGATTGAAACTGAACCCTACTCCAGGCATAGAAAACCTCAAAATATCCCATAAAAATAGCAAGAAAAAAGATCAGCCAGGTATAATCCTTAATGATGATATTCTTTTCAGAAAGGATCTCCGCTATAGAATTATAAAACAAACTTCCCAGAAATCCCAAGGGTAAGATGATTAGAATTGGTAAAAAAATGGCTGTGATCAAAAAGTTATCCCGGTCAATCATCGACTTGTATGAAGAAAAGAATTTTATAATGGTATGCTGCATCCCAAAGACCATCAAAGGCAAAAGTATATTGGCTGATGACAAAAGGAAAGTAACGAGTCCGTAATAATCATCTTCCAGAAAATGAGTATAGAGAAACAATACATTGATCCCTCCCACGAAAAATCCGAGGAAAATGATCAGTGTATTCTTAGAGGTTTGATGCAATACTACACCCATATTTCAATCTTTATTTTGAGCAATCAATTTCTTAGTCAGATAATTAAAACGAATAAACAACATTATTGCCGAAGCTGTTAATCCACTTAACAACCCAATCCATAAGCCCTGTGAACCAAAATCAAGTACTTTTCCCAAAATAAAACTTATGGGCACTCCAATAATCCAGTAGGCTACAAAAGTAATATACGTGGGTATTTTTACATCCTGCATTCCGCGTAAAACCCCCAGCACCACTACCTGAATTCCATCCGACAACTGAAAAAATCCTGCTATTAGCAATAATGAAGCGGCTGTTGATATTACTGCAGGATCATCGATATAGAGCGTTGGCAGGAAGTTTTTAAAAGTAAGGAAGAGAATGGCAAAGACAAATTCGATTAAAAATACCTGTAAAAAGATAGAAAAACTAATCCTTCTCAATTCGGTAAAATTCTTTAAGCCTTTTTGGTTGCCTACACGGATGGTCCCTGTAGTTCCCAGCCCTACGGCGATCATAAAGGTCATGGACGACAAGTTAAGAGCAATCTGATTTGCTGCCTGATCAACTGTTCCCAACGATCCTGCCAACCATACGGTGGCCGTAAAAATACCTACTTCAAAAAGCATCTGCATGGCTGAGGGAAATCCCAGGTTCATAATTTTATAAAAAACCTTTTTATGAAAATCTGTTTTTTTCAATCTGACAAAATAAGGTTTAAACTTATCTTTAGATTTCAGAATCATTACAATAAATACCACCATCACAATCCGCGAAATAAGCGTTCCAAGAGCTGCTCCTTCTAATTCTAAACGGGGAAATATCCACACGCCATAAATCAATAAAAAATTAAGGACTACATTTACCACATTAGCTAAAAGTGTAGCCTGCATCCCGTATTTGGTTTGTGAAAGACCATCGGTGAATTGTTTAAACGCCTGGAAGATCATCAGCGGAATCATAGAAAAAGCAATGATATTCAGATAAGGAATAGCCAGTTCAACCACTTCTGCGGGTTGTTCCATATATTTCATCAGTGGTGTGGCAAAAACAAGCATCAGGAACATTACAATTCCCAAAATCATACATTGAATAAAACCATGCTGAAAATAACTCCTTCCTTTTTCAATGTTTTGTTCTCCATCCGCTTCAGCGATCAAGGGGGTAATGGCAATTGAAAAACCTATTCCCAGAGAAAAGGCAACAAAAACAAAACTATTTCCCAGTGAAACAGCCGCTAAGGGTGCAGCCCCCAATCTTCCCACCATAACATTATCAGCAAATCCTACAAAAATATGCCCCAGATGACCTATCATAACCGGATAAGCCAGCTTAGAATTATATTTAAATTCTGAAGTATATTTTTTTAAAAACAAGATAACTATTTTACAGTGGTTATTTTTTATAATTAAAATATTATCTTTGGCTTTATTCTTGCTTTACAAATAATTATATCCAAACATAAAATTCAAAAATATGAAATCGTATTCTTTAAAACTATTTTTTTTACTACTGATTGTCAGTTTTAATCAAATATCGGCTCAGGATGTTACAACTATTGAGGCCAGCAATACAGACATCAGTGACAATTTGGATCTTGAAGCAGTTGCATCTATTTTTGGTGAGGCAAAGGATCTTGAGGATTTTGAAAGAAAACTGAATGATCCCGACTTAAAAATATCCAATCTCGACCTGAATAATGATGGAGAGGTTGATTATATCAGAGTAATAGAAACTGCCAGTGGTAATGTACACAGCATAGCTTTGGAAGCTGTTATCGGGAAGGATCAGTATCAGGAAATCGCAGTGATAGATGTGGTCAAGGATAAGAATAATAAAACCAAGGTACAGGTTGTTGGAAATGTAGATATGTATGGACCAAATTATTATATTACTCCTGTCTATCCTATTGTACCTGTATTTTTTACCTTTTTCTGGATGGCCACCTACCATCCTTGGTATTCTCCATGGTATTGGGGATATCATCCTCATTACTGGCATCCCTGGAGGCCTTATCCTCCTTATATTTACAGAGGACATGTACACGCCCACGTCAATGTAAATATCAATTTCAACCGGAATAATGTTAGAATTAATAACAACTACAACCGAAGATCAAGCAACAACGCTTATTTTAGCCGTCATCCGGATAAAAGTTTTAACAAACGTAATCCGGGCGTATCGAACAGAGCTGAGCTCACTAATAAACGAAAAAGGGATATTTCAAACAAAGCAGGTAACAGACCCAGCACCCGTGATTATAAATCAACTGGAAGACCGGTTACAAAACCAAGTACACGACCCAACACAAAACCGAGTACAAGACCATCAACAAAGCCCAGCAATAAACCGAATACAAGGCCTGACACTAAACCTAATACAAAACCTTCTAACCGACCCAGCACAAAGCCAAGTACCAGACCGAGCACAAGACCTGCTACTAAACCCAGTGCAAGGCCTAGCACACGACCTGCTTCAAGACCCAGCGCAAGGCCAGGGAGACCCTATTCAAGAGCTGCAGCACCAAGAAGCTCATACAGAAGGAGATAAAATATTAAAATATATAAAAATAAATTGTGGATACGAACACTATTTTTCAGGAAATTAACAAAATCATAATAACTTACGGCCCAAAGCTAATTGGTGCTATTGTTGTATGGTTCATCGGTATCTGGGTAATAAAAATAATTACAAATGCCTTTAACAGGATGATGGACAAAAGCAATACAGATGCTTCACTCAAACCCTTCCTTAAAAGTCTTATAAGCATCTTATTAAAGGTCTTGCTGGCTATTAGCGTATTGGGAATGTTAGGAGTTCAAATGACCTCTTTTATTGCTATTTTAGGAGCAGCTGGACTGGCTGTGGGCATGGCTTTATCAGGGACACTTCAGAATTTTGCAGGAGGAGTTATGATTCTGATATTCAAACCATTTAAAGTTGGAGATTTTATTGAAGCTCAGGGACATACCGGTACAGTTAAAGAAATTCAGATCTTTAATACGATCCTCAATACTTTAGATAACAGAACCGTTATCCTGCCTAACGGCGGATTATCTACCGGTGCCATGGTTAATTATTCAACTGAACCTATCAGAAGAGTTGATTTTACCTTTGGTATTGGTTATGGTGACAGTGTAGAAAAAGCAAGAGGAATAATCAATAAACTAATCGCTGATGATCAGCGTATTTTAAAAGATCCACCTTCTTTTATAGGACTTTCAGAACTGGGTGACAGTTCTGTTAATCTTACAGTTAGAGTATGGACTAAAGGTGAGGATTACTGGGATGTGTTTTTCGATATGAATGAAAATGTTTACAATTCATTCAACAGTTCAGGTATTAATATTCCGTTTCCTCAAATGGATGTACATATACAACAGAATCAGTAAAATCTTTATGATCACCAAAGAAGCAGTTTACAGGCTGCTTTTTTTATTTGGTATGGTAACAGCATTCTCCCTGATCTCCTTCAACATCATTATTTGTAATATTTACTTCCAGCGTTCTTGAAACGATCTCATCGGCAATGGCCAGACAAGCAGTTGCAGCCGGTGATGGTGCATTGATCACATGAAGAGTCCCATTGTGATTGATAATTTTAAAATCGTCAACCATATTACCTTCCTGATCAATAGCCTGAGCCCTGACCCCCGATCTGGAAAAAACCACATCATCCCTGGTAATTTCAGGCATCATTTTAGAGAGTTCTTTTACAAAAAGGGTTTTTGAAAAAGCCCGTTTATACTCATCAATACCTTTTCTCCAGAATTTAAAAAATAATTTCCAGGTTCCTTTAAAACCCAGAGCCTGAACTGTATCTTTCATATCGAAATCGGTTCTTTTATACCCTTCTCTTTTAAAAGTAAAGACCGCATTGGGGCCACATTCCACCCCACCTTTGATCATTCTTGTAAAATGTACTCCCAAAAAAGGGAATTTCGGGTCCGGAACCGGATAAACCAGATTTTTAATTTTTTCCTGAGCTTTCTTATTGAGCTCATAATAATCTCCCCTGAAACCTACAATCTGCATATCGAGTTCTAAACCATCTTTATGGGCAAGCCTGTCTGATTCCAGTCCTGCACAAAAGATTACCTTTTCTGCCTTAAAATCACCTCCTGTGGTGTGCAGTTCTTTATATTTCTTTTCAGAGCTTATTTCCTGTACTTCACATGAAGTGAACAGAGAACTTTCCGGATTGATCTTTGAAATCAGTTCAACAAACTTCGCACTCACATCCACATAATCAATAATACCAGCAATCGGCACCCAAACGGCTTTAATTCCTTCTATAAAAGGTTCTTTTTTACGTATTTCATGCGAATTCAGATAGGAGATCCCTTCTGTTTCATTTAAAATACCATTTTGATAGATCTGCTCGAGTACGGGTAGCTCCTCTTCTTTTGTAGCTACAATGATCTTACCGCAAATATCATGATTTACGCCGTATTTACGGGCAAAATTTACCAATTGCTCCCTTCCGTTCTTACAATTTAAAGCTTTATAAGAACCGGGTTTGTAATAAATACCCGAATGGATCACCCCTGAATTTCTACCGGTTTGATGTTTACCAATATGCTCTTCCTTCTCAAGGATAGCTATTGCACAATCAGGAAATTTCTTTTGTAGTTTATACGCGGTTGCAAGTCCAACAATTCCCGCTCCGACTACAATAAAATCATAAGGTTTCTTTCTGGTCATTTTTTTAACCTTTAAAATGAGATTTTTTAATAAAACTTATCACAATAAAACTGGTAAAGAAAAAGAGAGACAACAAAAGGATCGAAGTTTTCATTGAATCAGTTACAGCCAGTACTATTCCAAAAATAAAAGTTCCCCAGACAATTGCCAGTTTTTCGGTAACGTCGAAAAAACTAAAGTAAGTGGCATTATCTGTGGTATCTTCAGGTAAAAGTTTTGAATAGGTTGATCGCGATAAGGTTTGAATAGCCCCCATTACCATACCGATCAATCCGCCAAGTATATAGAATTTCAGATGAACATCAGGATCGTTCTTATCGAGTAAAGTTGCTCCATAACTTGCCAGTCCCCAAATTAAGATGGTAATTTTTAAGGTAGTAATATTTCCTATTCTGTCTGAAATCCTAGAAAAAATAAATGCCCCGGCAATGGCTACCAGCTGAATAAGTAATATGGTTGTGATCAGTTCTCCTGTAGACAATCCAATTTCCGTCTTACCAAAAATAGTTGCCATAAGAATTATGGTTTGCACGCCTACACTATACAAAAAGAAAGAAGTAAGAAAAGTTACCAGAACCGGGAATTTATGCAATTCTTTTAAAACTTTTTTCAATTCGAGGTAACCATTAAAAAGATAGCCCTTTTGCGGAGTCCTGTTATGCACATTTACCGGAAGGTATTTAAAGGTATATTGTGCAAAGCCTGCCCACCATATTCCAACTGTAAGAAAAGAGATCCTCGGAGCCAGCGTACTGTCCGAAATTCCATACCATTCAGGTTTTAAAACCATACTTAAATTGAACATCAATAAAAGAACCGAACCCATATAGCCATAAATAAAGCCTTTGGCACTCACATCATCGCGCTGATCGTAATAAGCAACTTCCGGCAAATAGGCATTGTAAAAAACCAGACTTCCCCAAAAACCTATACTTGCCAAAACAGAGAAAATTATCCCTACCCATAAGGTTTCAATTCCTGTAAAAAAGAATAAGGCCATCACCGACAGGGAGCCAAGATAACAGAAAAACTGCATATAAACTTTCTTATTTCCTATATAATCGGCTATACCTGATAATAAAGGTGAAATAAAAGCTACTATTAAAAAGGATAAGGATAAGGCATAAGTATATAGCGAAGTGTTGTTAAACTGAAACCCCATAAAAGTAACCAGTCCGCTATCGGATCTTGTTACACTTTCATAATAAATTGGAAAAACGGCAGTGCTGATCACTAGGGAATAAACAGAATTAGCCCAATCGTAAAATGCCCAGCTGTTTATTAATTTCTTATCTCCTTTCTTGAGCATCCTTGTTAATTTTTGAAGGCACAATTTATTAAAATATATTCAGATAATTATTAA
>JANTGS010000022.1 GCA_024762795.1 Flavobacteriaceae bacterium
CATAATCACCCTACCCAAAAACCACTAACTTGTTTACTAAGGAATTCAATGATTTATTCATAACTTTTGGGTAAATTGATTCTAAGATATTTATAAATATTTTTAAATATTGATCAAATAATCAATAAAAAAAGAGAATAATTAGTGATTTTCTTTAGCAGAATCCTTTAATTTTTGATATTAATATAAGACCGTTGCAAAAGGCGATTATTTGTTCAAATTCGACGCTCGAGAAAAACCAACCAGGTGGCAGGTAAGTTTAAGCCGCAGTAAACTTTTGTTTATAAAGACTTAAATTTTTGGAGAAGGAAAACTTTGGGCAAAGAATCGTCTTTAATTCATAACTTTATATAGTTTTGCAACGGTCTTAATATCTACTCTTTGTAGTACTCTCGAAGTACCTTTTCAAGATTTCCTTCTTTTAACCGGATCAATTCTGCAATTACAGTATTGGTTTTTCCATCAACTAGGATCATCTGCGGCAGATAAGAAACCGACATTCTTTTTGCAAGAGGATCATTCTTTCCGGCAGGGAGGATCGCATGTTTCCAGGACATTTTCCAATGTGAAGCTCTGAATTTCTCAACGATCTCCGGAGATCTGTCAAATGAGATACTCAGAATATCAAATTGTTTTGAATCGTGATATTTTTGATAAGCTTTTTGATGAAGCGGAATTTCTTTCATGCAGGGTTTACACCAGGTTGCCCAGAAATCGATAAGGTAAGCCCCTTTATTAAATGTCGAGTTGGTATAGATTACGGTACTGTCTTTAAGAGAAGGAATACTAAATTGGGGCAATTGCGCTCCTGTTCTAATCTTTCTGCCGGGAGAAAAAAACTCATTGAACATCAATTTAATCTCTTTACTGTATTCTGCTGTATCTCTTTTAAAATACAGGTTGAGATACTTTTTCACTTCTTCCTTATCATCCGATACAGTAAAAGAATACAAAGTGAAAATCGCAGTATATCCGGATACACCGGCATCCTTTTGTTTTATGATCACCTGATCGAGCATTTCTCTTTTATTCTTTAAAGAATTGCTAAAGCCCAAAAGCGTAAAAGGAAATTTATAATCGCTTAACAATAGTAAAGGCGATTGAGAATTGTACGACCAAAAGAAGGATTCCGGCGGAATTATATCAAAGATCTTTTTTGCAACTATGAGTTTATGCGTATCTAAAGATCCCTGATCATCGTAATAATTCATGGTACCTAAAAAATAAGTATAATTTACATACTTAAATACTGAAAGCTGTTTTAACAAAGGATCTGACTCAATATGAATATTCTTTAAAGCTGCCTTTTGTTTCTTCTTAAATTCTTCTTCCAGACCCGAAGCGGCTCTTTCCTCAAGCGATAACTTAATATATTTGTAAAATTGTTTATTATCCTGCTCAATCAGTTGAAATAATTCTTTATGAACCTGTCCGGCAGAACTATTCATAAATTTTACTTTCTTCTTTTTCAGATCAAAATTGATCTCAACAGGTTTCCCTTTTTGCAGAATCATATAGGTTTTTTCTATACCATCTGATGAAACACCAAGACTGTAAATTCCTTCCCTGTCCACGTGAAAAGAATAATTCCGGTGATCATTTGACAGATTCACAGAGTCGATAGCTTCCTGTCTGTCTTCAAAAACCTTAAAGATCTTTAAAATAATATGCTGTTCCTTTGAATTCAGTTCAATCTTACCCCGTACAGCAATGGAGTGCTCCTCGTCATACCGGCAAGAGAATAAAATAATTATGACCAATACCCCTAAAAGTAACGGGTAAAAAGAATTATCCTGTAGAAGTTTTGATAGTTTATTTTTCCACATCATTTTCTGTATGAATCTCCTTTCCGAGATACATCAGTTTATAACCTGGCTCAACTGTGATCTCTTTATAGTTGGAAGGAATGATCTGAATTTCATTATTGAGGTCTTTTATAAACAGCGGTATGGTATTCATTTCTTTTTGCAGCTTTTCCATTATGTCGAGATACTGCTCTTTTGTAGTTAATTCCACTTCATTGATCGATGGAAAGTCCCGGGCAACCTCACTGATATTCAGGTAATCATCATGAGAAGAAAACAGAGCCTCTACCGGAAGATCTTTTTTACTTCTCATTTCTGCTGCATTGATCAACCTGAAAGCTCCTTGCTTCCCAAAATGCTTCTTAAGCTTATTAATAGCGTATTGGTTGATCGAATCACTCGCTGTAAGGGCCAGTATATATCCAATATCATTGAATTCAACATTTTCAATCAATGCATCGCTGTGAATATCGTATTTATATGCTTCCAGACCCATCAACTTTGCATTTTCAATGTGCTTAGGATTACTATCTATCATTACCACTCTCCTGTCATTATCCTGAAGATATTTCGCTATAAGCCTTGCAGGATTTGAAGCTCCGATAATAAGAATCCCTTCTGTCTTTTTTAGTAATACCCCTGTATATTTTGCAACTAATCTTGCAGTAGTTGCATTTAATAAAACTGTTCCCAGAACAACCATAAAGACGAGAGGAGTAATATAATTTGCATCTTCCACACCCTGCATGGTCAGTTTCAATCCGAAAAGGGAAGCAATTCCGGCAGCTACAATTCCCCTGGGTCCTACCCAGCTTATAAAAAGTTTTTCATTAAAATTAATATTTGAATTTCTTGTGCTTAAAAAAACCCCAAGCGGCCTGGCTACTAAGATAATTACCGCAAAAAGCATCAGTGAATTCCAGCTGAACACCAGTTTCAGATCTTCCAGATCGATATGTGCCGATAACAGGATAAATAACATCGAAATCAACAAGATACTGATCGATTCTTTAAAATAAAGCACTTCTTTTAAACCTTCTATATTCATATTTCCTAAAACCATCCCCATGACTACAACAGCAAGTAAACCACTTTCATGAGCAAAAAAATCAGACAGGACAAATACCCCCAGAACCAGGGCTAAGGCAACAACATTCAACAAATAATGAGGGATCCATTTTTTACGTAAAGTGTAAGCAAACGCATGCGCAAATGAAAAACCTATAGAAAATCCTATTATAATTGTTTTTCCAAACTCGATCATTGCCTCTTTGGTATAAGTACTGCCCTGTACCTCTCCCACACTAATAAATTCAAATACAAGAACAGCGACGAGAGCTCCGACAGGATCGATCAAAATCCCTTCCCATTTTAAAATGGTTGAAAGGTCCTTTTTAATAGCCAGATTTCTTAATATCGGAGAAATAACCGTTGGACCTGTAACAATGATCAATGATGAAAACAGAAAAGAAATCGGCCAGGTTAAACCCATGATATAATGTGCAGAGACTCCTGCTACAAAAAATGTTACTATAGAGCCAATGGTAATCAGCCTGTAAATTACAGGAGCCACATTTTTAACTTCTTCCTTTTTAAGGGTAAGTCCACCTTCAAAAAGGATCAGACTGATGGCCAGAGAGACAAAATTAAATAAACGTTCTCCCGGGAAAAGCCCTACTTCTCCATCCCAAACCGGTTCAAGCCATTTGTTGCCGTCTTCAGAAACTAACGTTGATAAGGGACCCACCATCAAACCAATAAAGATCAGGGGTAGTATGGCAGGAATCTTAAACCTCCAGGCCAACCATTGTGCCATAATACCTAAAATAATAATACTGGCTAATTCTATCATACGCTTTACAAATTCTCTTTTTACAAATATATGTTTTTTAAACTTATAAAATAATGAGACCTCATCAATCAAAGAAATAGATTTTACTAAAAGAATCTTTTATATATTACTGAAATTGACTAATTTAGTTATGTTATTACAGGCAGATTATTTGAGAACAGATATTTCTATAACTTTTTTAAACGCCTTAGGTAGTTTAAGAAAATTCTAATGATTCTGATATAAAAAGAAAATCCTGAAAAAGAATAATACATTTTCCTATGAAACCCAAATTTTGTCCGAACTGCGGAACCCAACTTAACCAAGAGGATAAATATTGCCCCAATTGCGGAACCGAAATCCCCTTTAAAACAGAGCAGAAAAACACTGATAATTCCATAAAAGAGGAAAATTCTTTTAAAGATGCCAAGAGATTATCTCATACTGATCTCAGTTTACTGAACAAAAAAATTGAGCTGGAAAACAATCAAAGCAGTATTGTTAAAAAGGCCTGGTATTCGGCAGGTTTCTTTCTGCTTGTCATTATTTTAGCCTTTATGGATCTGGATTCCCTGCCTATACACCCCGCATTTATCATGCTTTCCATTTTCTTTTTGATCATGTCTGTGGTCATTGCTTTTATGTTCCGCAGCCGGGAAAAGAAATTACAAAAACTCATCACCGGAGATAACCTGATCGCACAATGGGTGCTCACTCCGGAACAAAAAAAGAAATACGCAAATTATCTTTTTAAATTTGAATCAGGTAAAAACCAGATCATTCTATTTTCCATCTCTTTTATTGCCATTATTGTATTTGGTATTTTTATTTTGGTGATAGATGAAGGGAAAATGGCTATGTTCTTAGTACTTTTAGGGCTTATCGCTTTTCTTGCCACCTTTGCTTTCGGAATGCCTTTTTATTACAGATCTAAGAATTTACGTGGCGACGGTAAAATTCTGTTGGGGGCAAAATATGCCTATATCAATGGTTATTATCATAACTGGGATTTTCCACTATCAGGTTTATCTAAAGTCAAACCCATTAAAGACCCCTTTTACGGAATCAACCTGATCTATTATTATACTGACCGGACTTTAAAAAACAGTGAGGAATTATTTATTCCTGCAAATAAGGATATTGATGTAAAAGCTTTGGCTGAGCAACTCAGGAAAGCCAACAAGAAATAATTATTAGGTATTTATTTCATAAATTTTTATTAACTTACCTCTCTAAAAATCAGATCCGTGAGCAATTTTTCAAACCAACCCACTAAAAATATTGAACCTGAAAAGAGGGACAAAAGGAAGATCAATAAGAAATTCTACCACAAAGAACTGGCCCGTTTACAAATTGAACTGGTAAAATTACAGGACTGGATCAAAGAAAAGAATCTAAAAGTAGTTGTGATCTTTGAAGGAAGAGATGCCGCCGGAAAAGGGGGAGTGATCAAAAGAATTACACAGAGTTTAAACCCTCGTATTTGTAAGGTAGTAGCCCTGGGAACCCCCACCGACCGCGAAAAGACCCAATGGTATTTTCAGCGTTATGTACCCCATTTACCTGCTGCCGGAGAGATGGTCCTTTTTGACCGTAGCTGGTATAACCGTGCCGGTGTTGAACGGGTAATGAGCTTTTGTACCGAAGAAGAATACCGTGAATTTATGCGAACTTGTCCTGAATTTGAAAGAATGCTCATCCGCTCCGGAATCATTCTTATTAAATACTGGTTTTCTGTTTCTGATGAAGAACAGGAAAGAAGATTCCAGTCGAGAATTGACGATCCGACCAAATTCTGGAAACTAAGTCCTATGGACCTTAAATCGCGTGAAAAATGGTTGGATTACAGCAAAGCTAAAGACGAAATGTTTAAATATACCGATACAAAGCAATCTCCCTGGTATGTGGTTCCGGCTGATAACAAAAGAAGAGCCCGTTTAAACTGCATAAGCCATCTTTTAAGTCAGATCCCTTATGAAGAAATAAAACAGGAAAAGATCACATTGCCACCGAGAAAAAAAGAAAAAGGTTATATCCGCCCTCCTTTTACCGATCAGACCTTTGTTCCGGAGATCTATTAGAATAAAAAAGGAGGCAAATGCCTCCTTTTTTTATCTTCATGTTATCTTCAATCTATTTTTTCCCGGTAAAGACATGTTTTGCATAGTTTAATCCCATCACATCATATCTCTTTGCCATTGGGTTTAATCTTTCTTTAAAATCATTCCAGTTCTTATGTTCAGGTTTAGTCCAAACCACTTCTGCCATGGCATCCATTCTGGGTAAGATCATATACTCCAGATAATCAGGAGTTCCGATATATTCAGTCCAGACATTTGCCTGAGCTCCTAAAATATATTTTTGCTCTTCTTTACTGAGTTCTTTTGGAGTTGGATCATAGCTGTAAACTTTCTTTACCGGAAGATAACCTCCAATAGCCAACGGCTCATTTTTCGTATCTTTACTCTGATAATGATCAAAATAACACGAATGCCCCGGAGTCATCACCACATAATGCTTTTGTTTGGCTGCTTCAATTCCTCCTTCTGTTCCTCTCCACGACATAACTGCTGCATTTGGAGCCAGCCCTCCTTCAAGGATCTCATCCCAGCCGATAATATTTCTTCCTTTTGAATTTACAAATTTTTCAATCCTTTTAATGAAATAACTTTGCAGTTCATGCTCATTTTTAAGCCCTTCTTTTTTGATCAGTTCCTGAGCATATTTACTCTGTTCCCACTGATCTTTTGGAGCTTCGTCACCGCCAATATGAATCAGTTGACTTGGAAACAATTCCATCACTTCGGTAAGTACATCTTCCAGAAAATCAAAAGTTTTTTCTGTGGGCGCATAGATTTCTTTATATACTCCCCAGCGGGTTCCCACTTCATATTGTTTTCCTGTATTTCCCAGCTCCGGATAAGCGGCAATAGCGGCTATAGAATGTCCCGGCATTTCAATTTCCGGAATTACGGTTATATGCCTTTTCGCAGCGTAATCTACAATATCTTTTACTTCCTCCTGTGTATAAAATCCACCGTATGGTTTTCCGTCAAACTTTCTGTTCTCTTCTTTAGTCGCTCCATGACCAATCAGTGTTTCTTTCCTGAAGGCTCCCACCTCAGTCAATTTTGGATACTTTTTTATTTCTATTCTCCATCCCTGATCTTCGGTTAAATGCCAGTGAAAAGTATTCATCTTATGCATGGCGATCAAGTCGATAAATTCTTTGATAGTGGCAACGGGAAACATATGTCGCCCAACATCGAGATGCATTCCTCTATACACATATCTCGGACTGTCAATTATCTCAACAGAAGGTACTTTCCACTCCACATCAGCTATAGCTTTTTTACTTTCCAGTTCAGGAGGTAAAAGTTGTCTGAGCGATTGAATTCCGTAAAAAACACCTTTAGCAGTCTTCCCTGCAATAACGATCTTATCCTGACTTACCGATAAAGTATAGCCTTCATCATTTTCAATTTTATCATCCAATTTCAGTGAAATACTATTCTTTTCATTGCTCTTTCCCTCTTTGAACGCCAAGGTAAAACCGGATGGCATATTGACAAGCTGAGCCAGATAATTTCCTTCCTGCTCCAAAGCAGCATCTCCCACAATTTTAGTATCGGATTTTATCACAAATTCACCCTCCATTCCTGTTAGCTTTTCCGGCTTAGGAATTACCGGATACACATTGATGTCTTTTTTTGAATTATCCTGATTTTTTACTGAACAGGAATAACTCACTACCACTCCCAGCAGTAATATTATTATTTTCTTCATCATTTTTGTTATTTATTATTTATAAAAATTTTGCTTATTATTTACTTCTTTAAAGGAATGATCCAGTAAGAATAATTATACGATTTATAGGGCAACATATATGGTTCAAGTGGTCTGGCTCCCCAGCTGTTGATACTTCCAAGCCCTTGCTGGAAACCATCTATATTTACATAAACTTCCTTTCTTGGCGTAAGTTCTCCGGCATGTTTTTGTGTTTTTTCATCGCCTGAGTCAAGATCATCTCTACTAAAATTAAGGGCAGAAACCTCTAAAAGTTTTTCTCCAAAGATCTTTATCCCGGTACCATTATCAGCCAAAAGTTCTGCCCAACGTACGCCGATCTTATTACCGGTTTCCTGCGGACGAATATATGGGAAAAACTGATCTGCAACACTTCCGCTGTATATTCCAACCTTGGCTGCATGCTGACGATCCGGGTAAGATTCAAACGGGCCCTGACCATACCAGGTAATTGTTTTAAAGGTTTCAGGCAATACCATTTCATTACCAAATTTAAAAAGGTGGCTGTGTTTTCCTTTTATCGCCTTCAAATCATTTGTTACCCCAACTGCTCCACTGCCGTCAATAGTGAAAATTTGTGTATAGACAGCATCTCCTTCAAAAAGAGATCTTTCAAAACTGATCTGCACCTTTGACCTGGAGATTTGTTTTACTTCAGCTTTAAGCTTTTCCGATTTTCCCAGATCTTTCCATTCTTTATACCTTTTCTGAGTTCTTGCTCCATAATCATTATCCACCGGGGCCCTCCAGAAATTAACCTCAGGCCCTTCTTTGATCAAAGAGTTTCCCTTATAAACAAATGAGGTCATAGTACCTTTGGTTTTATCAAAATCAATACTGAAATCTGTTCCCTGCACATGTATCTGATCAGCATCGCTTTTAACACTTACAGGAATACTTGTTTCTACCGGCTTTCCAAAATGAGTTTCAGTCAGCTGGAATTGTTCATGCCCTATCTCAAATCCGGCCTTTAGCAAAGGTTCGTCATTTTTCAGAATTACTTTCAGATTCAAAAAGTATTCAACACCATTTTTAAATTGTGTAGTAAAAGGAATAGTTAAAGTCTTTTTTTCCTGTGGAGCTACATTCAGATCATTAATGGAACCTTTTTCCACAACAATACCATCAGCAATGATTTCCCAATCTACTTTATAATTGGTAAGATCCCTAAAAAAATACCAGTTCTTAACATCTACTTTTTTCTTTGACAGGTCATTGGCATAGAATTTTACATTCTGATAGATATGCTTCACTTCATAAATATGCGGATTAGGTCTTCTGTCAGGTTGTACCAGACCGTTATTCAAAAAGTTATTGGCACTTGGCACATCTTCCGGACCAAAATCCCCACCATAAGCATAGATCTCTTTATCATTTTTAATGGTTCTAATTCCCTGGTCGACAAAATCCCAGATAAATCCCCCCTGTAATCTATCGTATTTCTCATAAAGATCCCAGTATTCCTTAAATCCACCTATACTATTTCCCATGGCATGTGCGTATTCACACTGAACCAGCGGTTTGTTGTATCTTTTACTTTTCGCATATTTCTCTACACTCTCCGGCGTAGCGTACATGGGTACAAAAAGATCGGTATTCCATTCATGTCCGGCACGTTCGTATTGAACAGGCCTTGTACCATCCATCTTTTTAGCCAGTAAATAAGTATTGTAAAAGTTCCATCCGTTACCAGCCTCATTTCCCAAAGACCAGATTACAACAGAAGGATGATTTTTATCTCTTTCAACCATTCTACGGGTACGATCCATATGAGCTTTTAACCATTTTGGCTTATTGGCCAGCGTTCTGTCCATACTGTATCCCATACCATGGGATTCTATATTAGCCTCATCAACTACATAAATACCATATTCATCACAGAGTTCGTACCAGAAAGGATCATTGGGATAATGACTGGTTCTTACTGCATTGATATTGTATTCCTTAAAGATCTGAACATCGCGTAACATATTCTCTTTAGAGATCACATGCCCGGTTACAGGGTCGTGTTCATGCCTGTCTACTCCCTTAAATAAAATAGGCTTTCCGTTCAACAAATATTGTCCGTTCTTAATTTCAGAGGTCCTGAACCCAATATTCTTAGTGATGGCTTCAGATACATTCCCTTTTTTATCTTTTAAAATAATATTCAACTGATATAATTCAGGAATTTCTCCCGACCAGCTTAAAACATTTTTGATCTTTTCCTTAAAATTAAGGGCCGTTTCTTTTTCCGGAGCTGATTCAAATTTTTGTTCAGAACTGTAAACTGTTTTGCCGTCTTTTATCAAAGTTACCTTAATACTACCTTTATCTTTTTTTAAGAGATTGTTCTTCAAATCCACCTTCAAATCAAGATCTCCGTCTTTATAATCATTAACCAGGCCCGCTTTCGCGAAGAAATCAGAGATCTGAACATCAGGCCGAGTATAGAGATAAACATCTCTTTCAATACCTGAAATTCTCCAGAAATCCTGACATTCCAGATAACTGCCATCACTCCAGCGATAAACTTCCAGAGCAATCGTATTTTTACCGGGTTTAACATATTTGGTTATATCAAATTCTGCCGGAAGCTTAGATCCCTGACTATACCCAACCTTTTCGCCATTGATCCAGATATAAAAAGCTGATTTTACTGCTCCAAAATGAACAATGATCTCCTTTCCATCCCAGTTTGCAGGCAGTTCAAAGGTTCTTTTATAAGATCCAACAGGATTATACCCGTCAGGAATATCCGGTGGATTCGGATTACGGGTATTAAAAGGATATCTGGTATTGGTATAAATTGGAATTCCGTATCCTTCTATTTCCCAGTTTGAAGGAACTTTAATATTATCCCACCCATCGGTTGAATAATCATTTTTATAAAAATCCTTTGGTCTTAATTCCGGACTTTTTACCCAGTTAAATTTCCATGTTCCATTCAATGATAAAAACCTTTTCGATTTTTGCATATCATTTTCATGAGCCAGTTCCTCAGACTCATAGGCAAAGAAAGTAGCCCTTGCCGGTAGTTTATTAATCCCGATCACGTCCGGATTTTCAATAACAGGATCCAAAGTTTGTCCTTGAAGAAAATTACCGGTGATGATCAGTAAGACGAATAAAATTTTTGAATTTAATAATAGTCGTTGCATTTTGTTTTTATTAAAAAATCTGATCTTTAGAATTCAGTGTTTATTATTAATTAAGTTACCAAAAATACACCTTAATCAGGTATAATTAATTGACTTATATCAAGTAATTACAAATTTTTATCTAAAAGAAATCCAGATTAAAATCAATTATCTGAACATTGCAGGAAATGTTTCTTCTTTGGCCTTTCGTAATATATTAAGTCTGAAAAACGAACGTAAAAAACCAAGTCCGTAACCGGTAAACTGCACCAAAGTAGCCACAACACTCATAAAACCTGTTTTGATCATCTCCACACAAGGTAAATTACCTAAAGGGGGACAAGAAGTACCTCCGGAACAGAACCGTTCTTTATACATAGCATTAAAGAAAATAGCTAGAAAATAAATTATATAGCCTTGAAATAAATACGTATAAACTATCCTTTGCGTATAAATTCCACAGATTAAACCCACGATAGCAATAAATAAACCAATAATAAGCAGACTCGGAAACCAATAAGTGAGTTTTCCCGTTTTGGGAAACATCTTGTTGAGTATCGGCCGTGCTGCACCAAAATTAAAGGTTTGCTTAAAAAATTGTTGAAAGGAAGTCCTTCTCTTATGATAAACAAATGCGTTGGAAATAAATTGAGTGCTCAGATTCATTTCCCAGATCCGGTGTGTAAGTTCAATATCCTCTCCATAATGTTGACGTGCAAATCCCCCGGTTTTATTAAAAGTTATTCTTGATAGGCCCAGATTAAAACTGCGCAGCTGAAATTTTTCTTTAAGAGATTCACTGCCTCTAAGTCCGCCTGTTGTAAGAAGAGAAGTCATCGCGTAATTAATACCCTTTTGCAGGGAAGTAAAATCGGGTAAGGCAGCATCGGGACCTCCAAAAGCATCCGTATAATTATCCTGTAAGGCGTCCTCTACATTTAACAGGTAATTCTCCGGTAAGATCACATCAGAATCGAGAATGATAAAATAATCCCCTGAAGCTCTTTGCATACCAAAATTTCTGCTTTGTCCCGGACCGGAATTTTCTTTATAAAAATATTTTATATCGAGCCGATCCTTATAAGAATTAACCACATCCTCTGAGGTTTCCGAAGATCCGTCTTCTACAATAACCACTTCAAAGGATTTTTTATAAGTCTGTTTTTCAAGACTCACTAAAAGTTCCCGGATCTCCTGCGGGCGATTGTAAACGGGTATTATGACAGAAAAAATGATCTTCAAAAAATAATGATTTAGCAGTTCAAAGTTAAACTTTTTTCTCAGCCTGAAAATAAAAAACCCATTTGTAAGCAACAAATGGATTTTTAAAAAATATTAATCTATTCAATCTAACCTTCCAGGCTTCCTCCTTCTATTTTATAGAGCTCAAGAGCTTCCGGATCAAAATTCTGAATATAATCATACCTTTCTCTGTTCTCAGACCGGGCCAGATTGATAAAGATCTTGGCAGATTTCAGGAATTTCTCATCCCGCTGACTGTTTAGAACCAGTAAATAACTCATAATGATATTTCCTGCCATTTCCACCAGTCGTCTGGAATGAAAATCGAGATAATCAATATTCTCAGTTTCCATTACCTTATGATAGATCTCTTCATAATCGGCGGTTAGTTTCTGTAGAACAGATTTAAATTCTGAGTTTTCTTCAGATACTTCAGTTTCATATTGTCGGATCTGCTCGAGGAATACACCGGTTGTAACCCCTTTAATTGCAGCTACGGCCTGTAGCTGAGTTGTTCCTTCGTAAATGGAAGTAATTCTCGCATCACGATAGATCCTTTCAATAGGGAAATCTTTCATAAAACCTGTACCTCCATGAATCTGTAAAGAATCATAAGCAATAATATTACAGGCCTCACTGGCAGTCATCTTGATCAAAGGTGTAAACACATTGGCCAGTTTTGCATAATTTTTCATTTCCATTCTCTCCTCTTTGGTTAAAGGACGTTCTTTTTTCACTTCTTCATAAACCTTTGAAAGATCAACAAAACGTGTGGTTTCATACAGCAAAGAACGTAAAGCATCAACACGGACTTTCATATTGGTGATCATTTCATAAACCGCAGGAAAATTGGTTATTACCTTACCAAACTGAGCTCTTTCTTCGGCATATTTTAGTGCTTCACGATAGGCTGCATCTGCAATTCCTACCGATTGTGCTCCAACTCCAAGACGGGCTGAATTCATCAATGCCATAACGTATTTAATCAGTCCGAAACGTTCTTTTCCAACCAGTTCTACCGGCGCATCTTTAAATACCAGTTCACAGGTGGGAGAACCTTTAATTCCGAGTTTACTTTCCAGGTGTCTTACCTCTACTGCCTTACTTTTCCTGTCGTAAATAAACATAGAAAGTCCGCGTGCATCAGTAGTATTTTTTTCTGATCTGGCCAGAACGAGGGAAATATCTGCATCTCCGTTGGTAATAAATCTTTTTACCCCATTGAGCTTCCATGTTTTTGCTTCTTCATCATAGGTTGCAGTTAGTTTTACCGATTGCAGATCCGATCCTGCATCCGGTTCAGTAAGTACCATGGCTGCCGTAGCACCGTCACGGTTAAATCTTGGCAGATATTTATCTTTTTGTTCCTCAGAACCAAATTCATAGATTGTTTCGGCACAATCCTGTAATCCCCAGATATTGGCAAATCCGGCATCAGCCCGGGCCACCATTTCTGCTGCCATGACATAAGGTAATAATGGGAAGTTGAGTCCGCCGTATTGCCTGGGCAAAGACATCCCGATCAATCCGGCCTTATACAAAGCATCGTAATTTTCTGAGGTTCCTTTAGCATAAACCACTACATTATCTTTAATTTTCGGACCTTCAATATCAACTGATTCTGCATTTGTTGCAATAGTATTACCACAAATATCCCCAACAATCTCAAGGATCTTTTCATAAGAATCGACTGCATCTTCATGATTTAAAGGAGCATATTCATATTTGTCAGCCTCAGTAAAATCGTGTTCTTTGAGTTTAACGATCTTCTTTACTTCAGGGTGTTCCAGATGAAATTTAAAATCCGGAGTATCATTAAAAAAATTATCCATTTTATTCTTATTTTGAGAGCCTTAATCTGTAAAACAAGACTCTTGAATTTTTAGTTTAGTTTGTTTTACTTGGCGTTCTTTTTATAGTATTTGATCATTTTTGGAATTACCTCATTCAGATCTCCTATAATGACATAATCCGCCAGTTTGTTCATCGGAGCATCCGGATCATTATTCACAGAAATGATCATAGAAGCATCATGCATTCCTGCTGTGTGCTGTACAGCTCCGGAAATTCCTGCTGCAATATACAATTTCGGACGTACGGTGGTTCCGGTTTGTCCTATCTGCCTGTCATGATCAATATAACCCGCATCAACAGCAGCTCTTGAACCTCCAACTTCCCCACCTAAAAGACCGGCCAGCTCAACCAGAAGATCAAAACCTTCTTTAGAACCTACGCCGTAACCGCCGGCTACAATAATCGGAGCTTCTTTTAAATTTACATCTGATTCTTCAATATGGCGATCGAGGATCTTTACAACAAGATCATCTTCTGTAACGATCTTATCCACGTCTATTTTCACTACTTCGGCAGTATAATCTTTATCAAAGATCTCCTTTTTCATCACGCCTTCCCTAACCGTTGCCATCTGAGGATGCATATCCCAGTTGATGATATTGGCCATGATACTGCCTCCAAAAGCAGGGCGTATTGCATAAAGCAGATTTTTATACTCTTTTTTCTCTTTTTTAACGAAGTGATCTCCGATATCCAGTATGGTACAATCTGCTGTTAGTCCGCAATTCAGTGCTGAGGCCAGTCTTGGAGCAAGATCTCTTCCCACGGAAGTGGCCCCAAAAAGAACAATCTGAGGGGCTTCTTTTTTAAGGATCTCTTTAGCCAAAGCCGTATGAGGCAATGTGCGATAAGGCGATAATGAGGCATCATCCGCCAGGTGAATTCTGTCAACACCATAGGGAGTGATCTGCTCTTCTATTCCATTCAGATCAGTTCCAAAGGCCATCGCTTCTAAGGGGCAACCCAGTTTAACAGCCAGTCTTTTTCCTGCCGACAACAGTTCCTGACTGATCTCTGCAACTTTTTTATTTTCTACTTCGCAGTATACAAATACACTTTTCATTTTTTTCTTTTTTAACTACCCTATGGTATGATTTTCAATCAGTTCTTTGATCATTCCCTCAACATCTGCATCAGAATCACTCAGGATCTTGGTTTCGTTAGCGGTAAGTACAATGCTTTCCACACTTTTCACCTTGGTTGGTGATCCGGCCAGCCCTATTTTATCAGGATCTGCATCAATATCTTCCACACCCCATTCAGGAATGGTTAAATAAGGCCTCTTTTTATGTAAATCAAGTAATGCTACATCGGTATTTTTTGAGCCCAGTTCGGTATTGGTACGTGCATATTTATACTGCATTACTTTTTTAGCTATTCTCGAACGGCATTCGGGTGAAGAACCGTGAACGGTCATCAAACAGGGAAATGGAGATGAAACGGTTTCTACTCCTTTTTCGAGTCTTCTTTTGGCAATGATCTCATCTTCGTTTATTTCAACAATCTCCTCTACATAAGTTACCTGCGGTATTTTTAATTTATCCGCACTTTGCGGACCCACCTGAGCGGTATCCCCATCAATAGCCTGTCTTCCTCCAAGAATCAGATCGTAAGGAGCCATTTTTTTTATAGCCTGAGCAATAGTATAACTGGTAGCCAGGGTATCGGCACCTCCAAAGCGCCTGTCGGAGATCATGATACCATCATCAGCTCCGCGATAATAGCCTTCACGAACAATATCAGCAGCTCTTTGCGGCCCCATTGTTAAAATAGTAACCGTTGTACCGGGTACTCTGTCTTTAATATTCAATGCAAGTTCGAGTGCATGCAGATCATCCGGATTAAAAATTGCCGGAAGCTTTCCTCTGTTCACTGTTCCATCAGGTTTCATGGCATCGGTACCCACATTTCGTGTATCGGGCACCTGTTTTGCCATTACAATTATCTTAAGTGGTCTCATGTATTTAGTAGATTTTATTTCAAATTTTCCCAAAAATATAAAATTAAAAACTTTAAAAGTTGACAATCCTCATGTTTAATTAAAATTAACAGGTTTTTAATTTGAAAATATTGTATTTTTCTTGTTTTAATGAGGTAATGTGATCATGAGTAAAATTTCTTACTTCCGGTGAAGAAGTCAAGGTTTTAAGCGATGGGTACAACAAAAAAAGCACTATTCAGTAGAATAATGCTTTAATGATAAATTGTGATATTGATCTATGCTGTTACCAACCTATTTTTTTGCTTTCTTGTCTTCATTTTCTTCAACCGGTTTATTTACTTTCATAAAATCATCCATAATAGCAGTACTGATTCCCATATTGGAAAAGCCACCATCGTGGAAAAGGTTTTGCAGCGTTACTTTTTTAGTAAGGTCAGAGAACAATGTAATGGTATAATCGGCACATTCAGCTGCAGTTGCATTTCCTAAAGGAGACATCTTATCGGCAAAAGAAAGGAATCCGTCAAAACCTTTTACACCGCTACCGGCCGTTGTTGGTGTTGGCGACTGTGAAATGGTATTTACTCTTACTTTATGATCTCTTCCAAAAAAATATCCAAAACTACGGGCTACCGACTCGAGATAAGCCTTGTTATCGGCCATATCATTGTAATCAGGAAAAACCCTTTGCGCCGCCATATAGGTCAGTGCAATGATACTTCCCCATTCGTTCATGGCATTTTTTTGATACAATACACTCATCACACGGTGAAATGACAAGGCAGAAACATCCCATCCGGTTTTGGTAAAATTATAATCCTGATGCGTATAGTGATTTCCTCTTCTAACATTAACCGACATACCGATGGAGTGCAGCACAAAATCGATCTTTCCGCCAAGGATCTCCATAGCTTGATCAACGAGATGCTCCAGATCCATAATCGAAGTAGCATCGGCGGGGATCACTTCAGCTCCCGTCTTTTCTGCCAATTGCGTGATCGTTCCCAAACGCAATGCCACAGGTGCATTGGTTAAAACAAAAGTTGCTCCCTCTTCATGGGCTCTTTCCGCTACTTTCCAAGCGATCGATTTTTCGTCTAATGCTCCAAAAATTATTCCTTTTTTACCTTTAAGTAAATTGTACATAGTTGATATTTTATTAATTACTAATTCTTTAGGGTTTGCAAATATACTAATTAGTGTCTATCCATACAGTCACCGAACTGAAAAATTACTATTTTGCACCTTTGCCCTTTTCCCATTTCACCTAATATCCAAGTATTTACTGCAATAAAAAAACAAAAATCTAACACTTTATAAACAGATCTAAAATAGTTCCTGTCCATATAGTCATGGACTTAGGCTAAAATGTTCAAGATCGAGGCATGAGATAAATTCAAACCGAAGAATACAAGCGTATTTGAGGATTTGAATTTTGAGCAATAACAAAGATATCGGGCATTATAGACAAGCACTAATTAATGTAGTAGTTGCCTGGCATGGGCCAGAGCAGAATCGGTTAATGGTAATCCGCCGAGCATTTCTGCTATTTCATCGATTCGTTCTTCAGGCGAAAGCAGCCTTATTTTTGATCTCACTTCCGAAGCATCGATTTCTTTGTAAACTTTGTAATGATGAACCCCTTTGGCAGCGATCTGAGGTAAATGTGTAATGGTGATTACCTGCATATTCGTACTCATTTTAAGCATTACTTCAGCAATCTTATTGGAAACTTCACCGGACACTCCTGTATCGATCTCATCAAAAATAATGCTGGGCAAGGCCGTATATGACGATAGTATTGTTTTGACAGCCAGCATAATACGAGACATTTCTCCACCAGAAGCTGCTTTTTTCACACTTTCAAAACGCCGGCCTCTGTCGGCAGAGATCATAAACTCCAGATCATCTTTCCCATTTAAAAGATATTCCTTTACAGGAATCAGATCAATCTTTAAAACCGTATTCTTCATTTTAAGTTCGGAGAGTAATTCATGCAGCTGGCCGGTAAAATTTTTAATGGCTTTTTTTCGGTTCCGGTGTATTTCTTTAGCAAATTTATCGAGTAGTTTCTCAGTATTGCTGATCTCTTTTTTCTTTTCAGAGATTATTTCAGAGGCATTTTCAATCCTGTCCAGTTTTTGAGAAACCTCATCTTTTAGGCGGATCAGTTCAGAAATAGTATTAAGTCTGTATTTCTTTTGCAAACTGAGTAACCTCCCTAAACGGTTGCTTACTTTTTCAAGTTCATCCGGATCATAGGAGATCTTTTCTACTTCATTTTGTATCTCATCGCTGATATCCATGAATTCCAGATAGGCACTTTGAAATCGTTCCGATAAACGTTTATATTCATCTGAGTAAGAAGCGATCTTTTGAAGATCATCCTTAAAACTATACAGCAGGGACCTCAAACCGATCTCTTCAGCTTCGCTCAGTTCTGATGCATGACTCAAATGCTGTCTGATCTCATCAAAATGTGATAATCTTTCGAGAGATTCTTCCAGTTCTTCTAGTTCCCCTTCCTTTAATTTTGCCGTCTCCAGCTCATTAAAAACAAACCGGTTATACTCCAGTTCCTCCTCAGCATTTTTTCTATCTTCCTCAATTCTTTGAAGTTCATTTAGTAGATTTTTATAATGGGATAAACCTTTGGAATATTCCTTTAGAACTTTTGTATTTTCTGCCAGCGCATCGATAATCCCAAACTGGAAATTTTTATCGGCCAACTGCAAAGTTTGGTGTTGTGAATGTACATCGATAAGTTTATGGCTTAATTGATTTAAAACATTTAATGTAGTTGGCGTATCATTTACAAAAGCCCTCGATTTACCACTGGGCAGGATCTCCCTTCTTAGGGTTGTTTCTTCTTCATAATCGATATCATTTTCTTCAAAGAAAGATCTTAAATGGTATTGATCAACAGAAAACCCGGCCTTTACCACACATTTCTTTTCTTTATTTCCAACCACCGAAACATCAGCACGTTTACCTAAAACCAATGCCAATGCTCCCAACAGAATCGACTTACCTGCACCGGTTTCTCCGGTAATGGTACTCAAACCCTCTTGAAAATCCACCTTTAGATGATCAATTAAAGCGTAATTCTTTACTGTTAAACCGGTTAACATAAAAACAATTTCAATCAGTTAAAAAAACAAAAATAGGCTTTTTTATGAATGTTTAATTGAAAATTATGAAATTCTAAACTGGTCTAAATCTTAATTTTCTGCCACTGCGGATCTAAAGAAGGAAAGATCTTGTTAAGCACTTCACGAAGTTTTGTTGTTTCAATTCTGGGACCATCTGAAAAAATATCTACAATCTCTTCACTTTTGGTATCCATAAACACACGGATCAGGTAGGTATTCGGACGTTCATCATAGATCTTCTCCAGTCCGGTAATCGCCTTGGCAATGGTTTTCTTTGCCTGTGTCTTATCTTCGGTCATCCGATCAAGCCCCTGTAAATGATAGAGATACATCGCTTCCCTGAAATTGACAAAAACAGGCGATAAAAGACTCTCATTCAGCATATAGCGCGTATAATTACCATCGATCTTTTTCCAGCCTTTTCCACCGCCCTGCTGAGCCATATTTACAATATTCTGAGCTTCTTCAAAATAAGGTTCTCCTCCTTTAAAAGCAAAGGTATCGGCATGAAAACCAAGTATGGTATAGGCATAATAGGTTAAAAGAGAAATTAAATTTGAATCAAAACTATTCTTATTGTATTCCATTGGCTGATATTCCTGATAATTGAAAGAAATATCTTTATCGTTATAGGAAAGGATCGATGTTTTATAGGAAGAATTGTAAACCGGACGCGAAACCTGTAACTGCATATTACCCTTGTAAAGATTTGTTTCGGGACTTTCTAATATGTTAATGGTGATAGAGCATTCTATTTTCTCCTGATTCCTCATCATCATATTAGTCCATTTTGTATTGTTCATAAACTCAAAAATGGCATTCTCCAAAGTAGTAAAGACCTGTTTGTTGGAAACTCCTATTTGTTCACTGTTGATATGAACCCTGCAATTGAGTTCCTGAGCCTCTAAAGAAATGCTGTGCAAAAAAAGAACAAATAAAATGGTTAAGAATCTATGCATCAGTTTTCTCAAGTATTACATTAAAAATATCGGTTGCCACCTCATCTTTTGATTTTAAAGAGAATTCCCGAACCTCTCCTCCCCTGTCGATCAGCGTTATCTTATTGGTATCGCTTTTAAATCCGGCACCTTTATCCCGGAGAGAGTTTAAAACGATCAAATCCAGATTCTTTCTTTTAAGTTTTCCCTGGGCATTTTTAAGTTCATCATTAGTTTCCAAAGCAAATCCCACCAGAAACTGTTGTTTTTTAATGGCTCCTGCCGATGCCAGAATATCTTGTGTTGGTTCCAGATCGATATTTAAAACTGTATCCTTCTTTTTGATCTTTTGTCCGGCTACTGTTTTGGGTTTGTAATCTGCTACCGCCGCAGCAAAGATTGCAATATCTGAATCATTAAAGTTTTGATGCACTGCCTGATACATATCATCAGCACTGGTCACATCTGTTCTTTTTATTGAAGGATTTACCGTTACAAGTGCAGTAGGCCCGGTAATCAGAATGACTTCGGCACCGAGTTTTGCAGCTTCATTTGCCAGAGCAAAACCCATTTTCCCTGAAGAATGATTTCCGATAAATCTAACAGGATCGATAGCCTCATAGGTTGGCCCGGCAGTGATCATTACTTTTTTACCGTAAAGAGGAGCATTTTTTATCAGGTAATCTTCTATAAAAGCCACAATATCTTCAGGTTCAGCCATTCTACCCTCTCCGTATAGTCCGCTGGCCAATTCCCCGCTCGCTGGCGGTATAAATATATTACCATAGCTCTTCAGCTCATCAATATTTAATTGAGTGCTCGGATGTTTAAACATATCGAGATCCATGGCAGGCGCGAAAAATACCGGACATTTAGCAGATAAATAGGTAGCCATTAACAGGTTATCAGCATTGCCTTTTACCATCTTCGACATAGTATTGGCCGTTGCGGGAGCAATGACCATCAGATCAGCCCATAGCCCCATATCCACATGACTGTGCCACAGACCACTTTCATCTTCTTTATCGAAAAAAGTACTGAAAACCGGATTTTTAGAAAGTGTTGAGAGTGTTAATGGAGTGATAAAATCTTTAGAGGCAGGGGTCATAACCACCTGAACATTAGCTCCTTTTTTTATAAAATGTCTTACCAGATAGGCAGTCTTATAAGCAGCAATACCGGCCGTTACGCCCAAAAGTATATTTTTACCGCTTAGAACAGACATCTTATGCTAATTTATCATCCTGTTCGTCAGGAGTTCGGAAATAGATTTCATTATCCAACCATTCCTGAACTGCAATTGCTGTTGGTTTTGGTAATTTCTCGTAAAAACGGGAAACTTCGATTTGCTCTTTATTCTCAAATACTTCTTCCAGGCTGTCATTATGCGTAGCAAATTCGTCCAGCTTCTCAATCAGTTCCTGTTTTAGTTCCTGATTAATCTGATTAGCTCTTTTGGCAATAATAGAAATTGCTTTGTAAATATTTTCTGTTGGAGCTTCCACTTCATTCCTATCAAAAGTAATGGTTGTGTCAGGAGCATTGGTTGTTTTGTAATCTTTCATATTGTCTAATTTTATTTCTGAGCTTCTACGCTTAAAATCTGTTGTTGTGATTCTTCCAGAGCCTGATCGATATCTTTTAACAAACGATCCATTTCTTTTAATTTATCCGAATCAGGAAACTCTTTTTTAAATTTATCATATATTTCTTTTGCATCGAGCAAACGTTGTTTCTTTTTAGTAAGAACGCTGTTTATAGCCAGATCGTGTGCTGCTTTAAATTTAAAGTAAACCGCATCTTCTTTATAAATTGAACCCAAATGTTCTTCGTTAAATATATCAAAAGCAACCATAGCTGCTCTGTAATATTCGGTATGATAATATTGTCTGGCTACTTCAAAATCCTTTTTTTCCAGTTTCTGGGTAAGCAGGTCGTAATATTTATTCGCTTCTTTTATCCTTGGTGAATCAGGGTAAGTATTAATATAACTTTGCAATGCTTCAAGAGCCTTATAGGTATCCGTTTGGTCTAAACTGAATTTAGGAGCCGACAAATAATAACTGTAGGCACTTAAGAAAGCTGCTTCCTCTACCTTGGAACTTTTTGGATAATTACTAATGAATTTAGTAAAATAATACGATGATAAACTGTAATCCTCGTTCTGAAAATAGGAATCAGCTATCATATACTGAATTCTTTCCATTTGCGGTTTTCCCGCATAAGGACCGGTTAGTTTTTCAAACAAAGGAATCGCCTTTTTGTATTCGCCTTTTTTATATAATTCTTCAGCAAGTTTATAACGCTCAGCATTCTTACCTTTATTCAGTACTTTTGAATATTCGCTACAGGAAACAAGCGAAATAACCATCAATAATATGAAGAGTAATTTTTTCATTTTTTGCATCTGGCAAAAGTAATACAATATAATGGAATTTTAAAATAATTATTCTGCTGCAAAACAGCCGAAAAACACAATATCTTTTATAAAAAAGATTTTACTGAATCGGATAAGTTAACAGTATAGGATTACTTTACTGATTTGTATCGGGAGTTGCTGTAAGTAATTTGATATCATTATCAAAAAGATAGAAGCCCCCTTTATCATCTCCAATAAGATTGATCTTATCGAGAATTGTTCTTGCAAGTGCCTCTTCTTCAATCTGTTCACTCACATACCATTGTAAAAAATTATGGGTTGCATAATCTTTTTCCTGTAAAGTAATATCAACAAGATCATTAATCTTTCCCGAAACCATCACTTCATGATCAAAGAGTGTTTTAAACATTCCACTAAATGAACCGAAGCTGGTGGGTGGTGCATTCAATTCAGAAACTATGGCATGCCCCCCTCTTTCATTAACAAACTTTAACAATTTTAACATATGCCCCCGCTCTTCATCACTGTGCGCATACATAAAGGCAGACACTCCTTCAAAACCCTGAGTTTCGGCCCAGGAAGCCATAGATAAGTATATTTGTGATGATTCAGCTTCAATTCTGATCTGATCGTTTAATGCTTTTTCAACTTTTTTGGATAACATAGGTGTTGTATTTTAAATTCGCCACAAAATTACGAATTTTTTGATGTAATTCATCAGAAGAATTCATTAAAGGCAATCGTACGTTACGACTACAAATACCAAGCGTCTCGAGCATTGATTTTATACCAGCAGGATTCCCTTCTTCAAAGATCAGATCAATGGAGTCCATTATACTATAAAATAAGGAATAGGCTTCTCTTGAATCTCCATAAAGCCCAAGCCCGATCACTTCAGAGAAAACCTCGGGTATGGCCTGTCCGATCACTGAAATTACCCCTGAACCGCCGGCCAGTGTGATAGGTAAGGCCAGTTTATCATCTCCGGAAATAACCATAAAATCATCCGGTTTTTTACTGATCAATTCCATAGCCTGTGCCATATTTCCTGAAGCCTCCTTGATTGCAATGATGTTGGGAAAATCTTCAGCCAGACGAACCACTGTTTCCGGCAATATGTTTGCCCCTGTTCTGTGTGGTACATTATATAAAATTACAGGAACAGGACTTGCCTCAGCTATAGCCTTAAAATGATGATAAATGCCTTCCTGTGTAGGTTTGTTATAATAAGGAGTTACCGACAATATGGCATCAACTGAATCTGTATCTATTTTCCGAACTTTTTTTGTTACTTCTGCAGTGTTATTTCCTCCAACGCCTAAAACAACAGGTAATCTCCCCTGATTGGTCTCAATAATTTTTTTGATAACCTCTTTTTGTTCCTCCGGAGATAAGGTGGGGGTTTCTGCTGTTGTACCCAATACAACAAGATAATCGATATTGTTTTCTATCTGAAATTCCACCAGATTTTCCAAGGCCTTGTAATCTACTTTGTTTTCGGGAGTAAATGGGGTTACCAAAGCCACCCCGGTTCCTGAGAATCGTTCCATGATTTTGTATTTTTATTTAAGACCTCAATGATAAAGATAATTAATACACCTCTAAAATTTTATTAAAAATATATCAAATTTAAACAAAATGTTTAATTTTCAACAATTCATTTCGATTAACAAAGATTAAATTCACGCAAAGCCCGCAAAAGAACAAAGTACGCTAAGAAATTAAAGGATTGAAGGATTAAATGATTGAAAAATTGAAAGATTAAAGAATTGAGTTTTTGTTATAACTTATTTTACACACCCCAATTAAAAGACCCCTATTGTAAAAACCATTTAAGCGCTTCTCAAGAGAGAAAGTTTGTCTCAGAATCAATCTTGAATTTTAAATCTTTAATTTTGAATTTAACTAATCCCTTTTACTTTCGACTCTCGGCAATTTTTTAATCACTTCCAAATCATCGCATCAGCTTATCTTCAAATAAATTTCAATCCTTTAGAAAGCCCATAATTTCAAGATATTTTCTAAGTTCTTTATTAAATACTGGGATTTTATTATCTTTTGTTTTGATACTGATATCGTAAAAATCAATGTTTTCTTTAAAAAAACCGGCTTTTAATTTTGCTTTAGATTTTATCATCAGTAACTGAATCAGGTAAGAATTTGGATCAGAATAATTGATCAACAGATCAAAATTCTTTTCTGTAAAAGCAAATACATCCAGATTTTTAATTTTACCAAACATCCCCAAATCTTTTTCAGAAAAAGTTAAATTTTCATGATCTTCCTGCTGTTCAATATCAGGATCGGTAAGGATCACTTTAAAATTTTGTTGAGATATCTGAAGACTTTCTTCCAGATCTTTAACAAAATCAAATGCCTCCCATAATCTCTTATCGGCAATGATCCCAACCTTTTCTATATTTTCCGGAATAACTTTTTTGGTTTTTCCGGTCTTTTTCAATTGATTTTGAATAAATTTATGGGCTGATTTCTTTTTTAAATTCAGAATCTTCATTTAAAACTTAATTATGAATGCAAATCTATATAAAATAATGAGATACCGGCTTCTCCTGATGGGAATCTTCCTGGTGATGGTCTCTTGTAAAAAGACCGATTACAAGGTAAAAACCATTAAGGCAGAACTTATTGAAGTCAATGACCAACTGCCAACCGACAGTAGTGTTGTTAAATTTCTCGAACCCTATAAAATACAGATGGAGGATAAGATCAATAAAGTACTTGCTTATACCCCTATTAATCTAACCCGGACAGATGGAAACCTGCAAAGTTCGTTGGGAAATCTTTATGCTGATATTTGCAAAATTCAATCCGACTCATTATTCAGGAAGTTAAGTGGTAAAACCATTGATATTGCTTTTTTTAATTATGGAGGAGTAAGACAATCTATTCCGGAAGGAAATGTAACTGTTTCTGATATCTTTAAACTGATGCCTTTTGAAAATAAACTTCTGGTGGTAGAAATGAATGGTAAAAAGATTCAGGAGCTTTTTAACTATTTTGAAGAAAAGAATCAGGCTCATCCGTTCAGCGGGGCTCAGATAACCTTTAAAGGAAAAAAAATTAAAAGCATAAAAATTAACAACAAAGCCTTTGATCCTGAAAAGAATTATTACGTGCTCACCAGCGATTACCTGCAACACGGTGGAGATCATATGGATTTCTTTAAAGATCCTGTAAAATTATACGCTCTCGATTATAAGGTTAGAGATGCCTTACTGGATTATTTTAAAGAAAAAGATACGGTAAAAGTAAAACTGGATCAACGTGTAATCATTGAATAAATTCCATCAAAATGAAAAGAAGAGATTTTATAAAAAAAACAACTGTAAGTGGAGCTTTTCTCACTTTAGGAGGATTATCTTTAAGCTCCTTTCAGGAAGAAAAACTAAAACACATCACAATTCTTCATACCAATGATACTCACAGCCATTTTGAACCTTTAAAAGCAACAAATCATTCCTTTCCCGGAAGAGGGGGTATAGCGAGAAGAGCTGCTCTGGTTGATAAGATCAGGAAAGAAAATCCGAACACTTTTCTTTTCGATGCCGGTGATATTTTTCAGGGAACTCCTTATTTTAATTTCTTTGGCGGTGAAGTTGAATTTAAACTGATGAGTAAGTTGAGATACGATGCCAGCACCATTGGAAATCACGATTTTGACAATGGAATCGACGGATTATTCAAACAACTTCCACATGCTAAGTTCGATTTTATTATTGCCAATTACGATTTTTCAAATACGGTTATGGATGGGAAAACCTCCCCTTATAAGATCTACCATAAAGCTGGTTTAAAAATAGGAGTTTTCGGATTGGGAGTAGGGCTTGAAGGACTCGTTGATTCAGGAAACTATAAAGAAACCAAATATCTTGATCCTGTAGGAATTGCTCAGGATATGAGCAGAATCTTAAAAGAAGAAAAATATTGTGACCTGGTAATCTGTCTTTCACACCTGGGCTATTATTACAAAAGAAATCCCGATAAGATCAGTGATCTTACTCTGGCAAAACAAACCCAAAATATCGATCTGATCATTGGTGGGCATACCCATACTTTTTTACCCAAACCAACGATAGTCAAAAACAGTGCAGGTGAAAATATGCTGATCAATCAGGTGGGAAAATGGGGACTGAATCTTGGGCGTGTTGATTTTTATTTTGATGATGCCAGGAATATTTCTGCCAAGGGAAAAAGCATCATAGTTTGATGATCAAATGCGATAATGATGGAATGCTTTAATAGCAATTACTATCTTTTTTTAGAAATTTTTTTTATTTTTTTAAAACATCGCAATTATACTCTTGATCTTTTCTTCATCAACAAGCATCAGCTCTCCCATAGAAAGCATTACCGGCTGATTATTTGATTTTCGGGCTGTAAAGTGGAGATTTTTTACTCCGGATGAAGAAATTTTTACAGCATTACCGGCATTTATTCCGCTTCCTGCCATGATCTGGATCTGATCACCAAATTCCTGCTGAAGTTTTTTGATCAAAGTAAGTCCTTTTAAAGCACTCTCTTCTTTTCCGGAAGTCAGCAATCGATCAAAACCGTATCCAATAATAGTTTTAATGGCATTAACCGGGTCCGGCGCAAAATCGAAAGCACGGTGAAAAGTAATTTCAAGTCCGAGTTCTTGACTCATTTCCGCCAGTTCCTTATTCCTTAAAGAAATATGATTATCAGAATCGAGAATACCAAAAACCACCCCTTTTGCTCCGGCACTCTTTGAGGCAAGAATATCTTTTTTCATGATCTCTATATCCTGATCATCATAAACAAAACCTCCTTCTTTATGTCTGATCATCGCATGAACTTCAACTTTTGATCCTGATGCACATTGTTGTATGAGTCCGTAATTGGGGGTAAGTCCTCCAACCTCCAAAGCCTGACAAAGTTCTATCCTTTTGGCTCCGTATTTTTCAGCAGCAAGAGCCCCTTTATAAGAATCAGTACAGACTTCAAAGATCATTTCACCTTTCATTATTTCCTGTCACGATCATATTTAGCATCAATCAATTTATTCTCTGCATTAGTATGAACAGCGTAATTAAAACCTTTATACACACTAAAGCCACCGTATTCACCATTTTTATTCAGGGCCAAAAATCCAACCTGTAAATTTGTAAGGTCCTTATGCTTTGCAATTATTCGATAAACCGCTTCTTTACAAGCCTCTTCAGGAGATCTTCCGTTTCTCATCAATTCAACAATCACGGCTGTTCCTGCAATTCTGATCACAGCTTCGCCCATTCCGGTAGCGCAGGCAGCCCCCACTTCATTATCCACAAAAAGTCCGGCACCAATAATAGGAGAATCCCCTACCCTGCCATGCAATTTATAGGCCATTCCGCTGGTGGTACAAGCGCCCGACAGATTTCCTCTTTCATCTATGGCAAGCATACCGATGGTATCGTGATTCTCAATATTAATTACAGGCTGATATTTTGATTCTTTTTTCCATTCTTCCCAGGCTTTTTTAGCTTTGGGTGTTAAAAGATTGGTAGTTTTAAAACCTTGTTCAACAGCAAATTGTTTAGCTCCCTCACCGGCAAGCATCACATGTTGTGTTTTTTCCATAACTTTTCTGGCTACAGAAATAGGATTTTCTATATCCTGTAAAAAAGCTACAGAGCCACACTTGTTATTTTCATCCATAATACAGGCATCAAGGGTAACAAAACCTTCTCTGTCGGGCAATCCTCCGAGGCCTACACTCATATTATCAGGATCAGATTCAGTAACCCGGACCCCTGCCTCAACAGCATCAAGAGCGGAACCTCTTTGAGAAAGTATCTTCCAGGCGGCTTCATTGGCAGCCATACCGTGTTTCCACGTAGATACCACTATAGGTTTTGTGATTTTTTTTGGAGAAACCAGAATTTCGGTTTTATCTGACTTCTCTGAAGCTATGACTGATTTAGCAAGTAATGCGGCACTTCCCATAGCGGAAAGTTTGATGAATTTTCTTCTGCTTTTCACGATAAAATAATTTTATGTGAATTACGTGATTTTTTTAGCTATTTCAAAATATTACAGGTTAATAATTCTTTAAAGAGATCCGTCTGATTTAGTAGCACCTGTTTTATTATTAAGTTTCAAATGGTAAATATTCATGATAAATATAAACATATTGGCTATCATAACCGGATAGGAATCAATAAAATATCCATAAATTACAAAGGTGATGCAGCCAATGGTATTGACAATTCTAAGATATTTTACATTTCTAAAAATAAAGGAAACGGCCACCAGAAAAGAAGCGATATACCCTATCCATTCAATATAGTTATCATTCATAAAGTATTAAGGCTTTAAACCCCGAAGAAAGATCTGCGTTGATTATTTATTATAAATTGTAGAAAAAGATCAGATCTTTTTCATCTGCTGTTTTACCATCTGGATCTGTTCTTTCAGCATGCCGTGTTTATCCAGCTTTTTTGCTTCAGCAATCAGATTGGTAGCTTCTCTCTTACGCCGCTTGGTCATGGCAATTCCTGCTAACTGTAATTTAGCCATGGCTTTATCATGATCCATAGAAAGCCCTAACTGAAGTGCTTTTTTAAAGTGTTTTTCAGCCTGTGTAAGATTGGTCTGAGAAACCGTAATTCCTCTTAAAAAATTATAATACCCCTCTTGTTTTTTAACCAGTGCAGCAGCAGGATCTTTGATCTTATCCAGTAATTTTGCCGTACCTTCCATATCCTGTTTTCTCAGTTTTAGAAAAGACAGCAATAAAATTTCATTTTTAAAATAAAAGAAAATGAATAATCCGGCCAGTAATAAGATCGAAATACCATTCCAGATATGTCCTTTAACAAATTCAAATACCGCCCATACAATGATGAGTCCGGCAATAACAAGCTTTATATTTTTATTGTACATTATTTACTTTTTAAGTGAACTGCAAATTTACATTTATTTGTTGTTACCGTCAAATGTATTTTTGATTAAAGATTATCGCAAAAAATAACATATGATCACATTTCATTTCTAAAAAAAACTTTATTTTTGATTAAATTTAATTCCAATCGTGATGCAACAAACCTTTGCACAAAATATCTTCCAGAATATCAAATGCCCAATGAGATAAAAACACGCATCATTCTCATATTCCCGGTAACCCCAAACAACTTATCTCTTTTTAATTTTAACCCTAAAATCATATCCCATGAAATTACCTTATGCAGAACCTTATAAGATCAAGATGGTGGAATCTATCAAAAGATCAACCCCGGAACAAAGAAAAAAATGGATCAAGGAAGCGCATTACAACCTTTTTAATTTGTCTTCCGACAAGGTTTATATCGACCTGCTAACCGACTCAGGAACAGGCGCCATGAGTGATAAACAATGGGGTGCCCTGATGGAAGCCGATGAAAGTTATGCCGGCTCTCAATCTTTCCTTAAATTAAAAGAAACCGTTCAAAAAATTACCGGTTTTAAATATTTCCTGCCCACACATCAGGGTAGAGCAGCCGAAAATGTACTTTTCTCGGTTTTGGTTAAAGAAGGAGATATAGTTCCGGGAAATTCACATTTCGACACTACAAAAGGACATATAGAATTCCGAAAGGCAACAGCTATAGACTGTACCATAGATGAAGCTTTTGACACCGAAAATATGCATCCTTTTAAAGGAAACATCGATTTAAAAAAACTGCAAAAGGTTTTTGATGAGAATCCGGTTGAAAAGATTCCCTTTGTGATCATAACCATTACTAACAACAGCTCTGGAGGTCAGCCTGTTTCTATGGAAAATGTAAAAGCTGTATCAAAAATTTGTAAAAAAAATAAAGTGCCCCTGCTTTTTGACTCTGCCCGGTTTGCTGAAAATGCCTATTTCGTTAAAATGCGCGAAAAAGGTTATCAGAAAAAAAGCATCAAAGAGATCGCTAAAAAAATGTTCTCTTTTGGTGATGGTATGACCATGAGTTCAAAAAAGGACGGACTTGTCAATATGGGAGGTTTTATCGCTCTGAATGATGAAGAAATCTTTAAAAAGGCTACAGTTTTTAATATTATGTATGAAGGATTTATCACCTATGGCGGAATGAGCGGAAGAGATATGGCAGCACTTGCTGTAGGTCTTGATGAAGCTACCGAATTTGATTATCTGGAAAGCAGAATAAAACAGGTTACTTATCTGGGAAACAAACTTATCGAATACAATGTTCCCGTACAACATCCTATTGGGGGACATGCCATTTTTATCGATGCCAATAAATTTGTTCCTACCATCCCGAGAGATGAATACCGTGCACAGGCACTGGCCATTGAACTCTATATTATTGGGGGTATAAGAGGTGTCGAGATTGGCACTGTACTTGCCGACCGGGATCCTTTTACGAGAAAGAACCGATATCCGGAACTGGAACTGGTACGACTGGCCATACCGCGCAGAACCTATACCCACAACCACATGGAATATATCGCAGCGGTTTTAAAAAATATCTATGATTCCAGAGCCGAAGCGAAATCAGGATACAGAATTATAGATGAAGCGCCTATCATGCGACATTTCACTGTAAAATTTGAAAAGATATAATCGGTTTGAATTTGTAATTTAAGGTATAAAATTTGATCTTTTTTACTCTTTTTGAACGATTGTAAAATAGAAAGAAAAAATCTATTCTTAAGAATGCTACGAAGATTAACTGTAAAGCATTTTCTCTAAAATTGACGTAGGCTTTAGACGATACGCTTTATACGATAAGAAACTCAACTCCTGCCCCTCCGGATCTTTCTAAAGCGTTGAATTTGAACAAATAATAGCCATAGGCAACAACCCTAATAGCTTTAACAATCTTTTTCACCCCAAATACAGCGTTTTTAAACCAACTTGTCTGTTCATTTATGTTAAATACCGGTTGTTGATACCATAATCTTCTTAAACACTTTCCGGTAAGTTATTTTGATCTAATATTGTTTTAACAGAAATTGAAAAAATGCTAAAAAAACAATTTTTAATACTATTCCTCATTTTACCTTTCCTTCAGGTTCTTGCTCAGGAAAACTGGCCGGAAGGAGTTGATAAAATCCATATTGATTCGATTATTGTAAAGAATAACTGGCGTACCAAAGAAAAGATCATTCTGAGTGAGCTCAGGATCAGCCCGGGAACGGAAATCGACAAGGTGAGTTTATATGATGGAATTACGAGAATATGGAATATAGGTAATTTTTCTAATGTGGAATATAAGATCGATACCCTTCCCAACCAACAGATCCTGCTTAAGATCAAGGCCAAAGATGCTTTTACCATTATTCCAAATTTTTCTTTTTCGGGAAATAAAGAAGATTTCAGACTTAATGCAGGAGTTATCGATAATAATTTTCTCGGTAAGAACCTTCGTATCGGACTCAATGCCTCTTATGGCTCTAATGCCACCGATTTCTCGGCCGACATTACTGTGCCACGACAACTTTTATATAAAAATATGGCCCTCCACGGATTGATCCTTTACGGACATAGCCAGCAATACCGTTACAATGAGGGAGAGATCGCCTCGGGCATTGGGTATGAAAAAAGACAACTGAGTCTGGGAATCACCAATCCATGGGGTAAGGATTTTGAATATAATTTTTCACCCAATCTCGGACTTACCTATTTTCAGCACCGGACAGATTCAACGCTTATCGATCCTGATATTCTGACTCATCCCGATTACAAAGTCGATTATTTTTCAGTATCTGTTTCCGAATCAATAGGATATATCAAGCGAAAACGTCACCAAAATGATGGTTATATGATCAGCGGAAGTATTAACTGGGGTATTGGCCTGAACAAAGAAAGCACAACATATATTTCCCTCGGACTTTCAGCCTCTTATCATAAATTATTTAATAAAACCATTCAGTTGAGTTCTCATTTTTCAACGGGATATACTACTTCTGATATTCCTTCATTACTATTTTACAGAGGCAACAGTTCTGTTAAAGGAATTGTAAACGGTGAAATTTCCGGCAAAGCCTATTACACAGCTTACGGAGGCTTACACCTTACCTACTTTAATTATGACTGGTTTGCCATGGAACAATCCTTTTTTGTCAACTGGGGAAACGGTACCGATCAATATACTGATTTATACACCACAAAACCCCTGGCAACTATCGGTAGTGGTATTAAAGTAATGGTCCCTATGATTCCATGGCTGGGAATACGCTTCTACTTAACCAAAACCATGGATCATGACAACTGGTTCTCAATAGACTTGTAAGTGTTAATAAAAATTTCTATAAATTTATTATTAAGATCCCCTGAAGGTCCTCCTTGCCAGCAGACAGGGATAACATTTTATAGGAACCCCGATACAGAGCGTCGAGCTTAACTACGGCAGGAATTATTATCTATTAAATTTTTAGGAATTACTTATTTTTTGGGCCAGATTGTGATTTTATACTCTTTAGTTTTATCCTTTGGGTTATTGATCTGTAAAACTCTTGATTTATCATCCCATAAGGTTTTCCAGTTGTTATCTTTTCCGTCAATTTTCAAATCCCAGCCCTTTGGATAGTGATGTTCCGGAATATAGATCTCCGTAGGGGCATCGATCTTAGAATCAGCCTCAAAATCAAGCCAGAATTCTTTTGTTTCGTTATCAAAACCATAACTTAACGGATGACCTGCAACACATTTAGGATAAGGACGTACCACCAGATTTCTGGCCTCAATATTCGAATTATCATCGTTAAAGGGAGACCAACTATCACCATTTTTCATATAAGCCCAGTAAGCCCATCCACTTGTTGTTTTATCAAACATGGATAAAACATCATCCATAAATTTTGGTGAACGTGACCGGGTTTGATTTACCCCAAATTCGCCTACAACCAAAGGTGCCTTTTGTTTTTTTATAAAATGATTCTGGCTTGCCCCCCATTTATTGATAAACACCGGGAATCCGATATATTGATCATAGGTGTCATAATCAATAGTATATAGATGCGGAAAATAAACCAGCCTGGGTTCACCGGGCCTGGGATCTTTTAACACCTCCAGATCTGTTTTTAATCCCTGATTTACCCCCAAAGCTGTTGGCTCAAAAAAGATCCAGTTGTCTTTGTCAACCTTACGGATGGCAGGGATTATCTTCTCATAGAAAGGTTGCAGATACCGCTCTTCAAAAGCAAATATTTCTTTAGTAGCCATAGTAGGTTCGTTGTACAAATCATATCCTATCACAGCGGGATGATCCTTAAATTGTTTTACCATTTCCACAAAAGCCTTGATAAAATGTTCCTGTAAATCGCCATGTCCACGTGATGGATCCCAAAAATTATTGATCGAAGCGATCACAGCAGGTTGCCGGTAATTCAACTCCCAGGGAGATTGCATTTCAAAAGGTTCCCCATCATCAATAATTGCCCAGTCGGGAGCCCCGTCTCCTCCGTATCGTAAAGCGTAAAGATCCTGATGCATGTCCAGCACAACCTTTAAGCCCAGTTCCTCACACCAATCCAGACGCTCTTTGATCCTTTTAAAATACTCTTTATCGTATTCTCCTTTTACCGGTTCTATACCATCCCATAATACCAGATATCTCACAAAATTAAATCCCCATTTATCGGTAAGATCAGCATAATCCTGTTTTTGGGGCCAACCCACCCGCAGGGAATCCCCCTTGGCATCAGCATTAACATTTACACCATGTAGAATTAACGATCTCCCTTCTTTATCCTTGATAAATACTCTTTCTTTATTTTCGGAATAGGTACAATTTCTTACAAATAAAAAAATTGAGAGAATTAAAATACCTATCCAGATCTTTCTTTTTCTTGTAAACTTCATTTCTATAAATTTCAATTTCCAGCAAAACTAAGCTGAATTGAAATATTATTAAAAATTAAGGTATAAAATGCTCCTCTTTGTGGTAAATGAATAGATTAAATTGTAAAAAAGACCTTTTAAACCTGTTTGATCTTTTTAAGAATCATCATTTGTAGAATTTTAACTTTGACAAAGAAAAGATATCCTGTAGGTTTTTAGTAAAATTTCAAACAACTTTCCATCTCACACCTTTATCTGAAATTCTAATTTCTTTCTATAATTCTTCTTTATCTTTTTTTCTTACAACCAGGGTCTGTTCTATATTTCCGGTATCTGTATGATTAAATACTAAAGTATTGTCTAATCCAATACAAATTCAATGGGCTTTTTACCATTCCAGATCTTTTGCTGAACCTGTTGTCTGTTTTCCGAAATACTGATCTGAATACCTTTTGAAACCCTTTTGGCATGGATATCAAAATCATGTTTAAAGGCTTTGATATTTTTTAAGGTCATCGAATCCCACTCTTTGGGTATTCTTGGAGCACAGGTAAACTTTCTAAAACCAACCGGTTCAATACCAAACATACCTTCAGTGATTACACGGCAATAGAGGCCACTTTCGGCAGAAAGGTGTTGCTGCCCTCCTTCCGGCCAGGCTTCAACGGCATAGGGCACATGATCTCCAAGCAATCTCCTTTTGGAATAATTTTCAAGTGCCTTGTAAGCCACCTCGGTTTCACCGGCATTAAAAATCCCTCTTAAAGTATACAAAGTAGCCCTGTCCCAAAAAGTTTCATTTCCTGCCTCGGTATATACCCCGTTCTCACTCCATAAATAAGGAGATAAAAGTGCTTCGATGGTTCCTTCTTTTCTTTCGAAGATCCTCATAGTAAGCGGAATAGAGATCCACGAACGTAGTTTTTTATTACCCTCAAAATAGCGATAGGTTTTAAAACCTTCCATGGTAGCCCCAAAATAATGTTCTATGGCTTTTCTCAAATCTTTAGCCCTTTCCTGATAAAGCCTTGACAGATCCGGCTTTCCCAGTTCTGTGGCCAGATGTGATGCACTTATCAATCCGCCATAGGTCAATACAGAAGTTGTGAGATTTGCTTTTCCGGTTTTAAAACGCCCTTCGAGTTCATCTGTATCCGAAGCTATGATACCTTCTTTTGTTTTTTGTCTTTCACAATATTCCAGACTCCATTTGATCAACGGAAAAAGTTCTTCAGCCACTTTTTTATCGCCATAGGCCAAAGAAAAACGGGAAGCTCCGTAGGCAATCATCGCCATATCTCCACGGTCACCTGCTCCATTCCAGAAATCAACTCCTTCAGCAATGATCGAAGAGGGAATGGGTTTATATTCATCATTCATATACCTGGCAAAATGCCTGAAACTGTTGATCGCCGATTCATTTCCTTTCTCATTTCCCAGAAACGGAAAAAATGGATTTACATATTCAGCCTGATCATTAGCCCAGATCGCTGCGTAGTAGGCTCCTCCACCCGGGCCATGCATAAGGCCACCTTTGGTTTTATAAATACTTTCTGTTGCACGGATCTTTGCAAAAGCAAACATCTTATCCACAACAGGATCGGGAGTTTCCAATACCAGCGACCTGCTCATTTCTGTAAGAAATTCCGACCTTTTTTCAAATTCTTCATCAGGCTTATACAATTGATATGGCTGACCGGTTTTCAAGCCTGTAAACTGAATAGCCAGAAACACTTTTTCTTTGGGCATTAACTGAAATGTACCGGTATGATCCATTTCAGCTGTTAGATGATAAACGCCGTAAACGCCCTTTTTCTCATCGGTGTCAAACTGATATTTTGGAAAATTTACAGTTATCTCTTTCTTTTTATCCGAGTGATTGGAAATTATCACAGTTTCCATAAAAAGAGGCAGATCTGTACTTGGAAAAATATTTCTTTGTACCTCGATCTCATTACCGATCTTTGTAAAAAGATGTAAGATCCCATCCAGTTCAACTTTATCGAGGTGTTCTTTTATAATGGGTTTACCATCGATAACATAGGTGGGTGACTGATCAAAGACATGGGTCAGACTTGCGTGGGTATTATTGGGTATGGTTCGTAACATGGGCCAAATTAGCTTTCTGCTTAGAACAAGATCTCCGTTCTCATCAGAACCATAAGAAATGATCCCTGAGATCTGCAGTCCGCTCATCTCGATCTTATCTTTATGTACATCATTTACTTTCCAGATGATATTTTCTCCGTCAATCTTCCATCGATCGTTCCTTTGTTCTTTTGATTCCAGGTTCTTTGTAATCTCATTATGATGATCCTGTGATTTACAATGTGTAAAGAACACCATAAGGATCATCATAAAAAGACGGATAAAAACTTTAAAAATTCTCATAATTTTTTATGATTAAGTGAAGAGTTTTATTACTGAATATCTGTTTAAAAAGCTGAGCGCTCCGACTAAAAATTTTTAAGATTGAGATATCAGATAAATTCGAATGGCAGGATACCAAAATATTTAAGGATTTGTATTTTGAAAAATAATTTAGAAATCAGCCATTATGGATAAGCACTATTTATCTTCTTTTTCCCTGACAAGAACTGCTTTGATCAAACCTCTGTGATTGAATACATTCACAACCTCCCACCTCATAATAGCATAACTGTTAATGAGATCTTCAAATTCCTGTTGCGACTTTATAGCGGTACCCGTTTGTTTAATGATTTTATATTCTTTCATAACTTATTCTTAACACTATTAAATAAATCCATTCTTAAATTAAGAGA